>WTIF01000441.1 GCA_011522845.1 Deltaproteobacteria bacterium | reverse complement strand
GACCAACATTGGTTTTACAATCAAGCCAAGCCCTATAAATTCGGGAGCCGAGCTTCTTCAGCTTCCATCTCTGAATTGGCACAAGGCATGTAGTAAGTGATCTAAACTCTCGTATCAAGGAGGCTCTTACTGCATGGTGGAAACCAAAATTTGAAAAAATGCGAGAAAATTTGATTGGGCTCCAAATCTGTCCAGCAAAAAAACAACAGATTTATCTAAAAATTAGTTTGCTCTTCGTTAATCATCATTCCTATATTGGCAGGCTGTGAACAATTCGATTCAACCCAAGATCATTTTGGCGCTAGACGATGAGCAACCCAGCCTGGATTTGGTTCAGGCTGTCTTTCGTAGGCCAACTTGGAAATTGATCTGTCTGCAACAGGAAGATCAATTTCATGATATGGT
Organism: Deltaproteobacteria bacterium; assembly: GCA_011522845.1. Taxonomy (GTDB): domain Bacteria; phylum SAR324; class SAR324; order SAR324; family NAC60-12; genus JCVI-SCAAA005. Next base: position 6,945 of record WTIF01000441.1, on the reverse strand, counting down.
TGCAGAGACGCAACCCGACCTAATTCTGATGGATCAGAACCTAGCTCGGCGAACCGGCATAGAACTCTGTGAGGAGTTGCGTCGCTACGATCATGAAACTCCGGTACTGTTCCTCTCTGCTGAGCAGGAAAGTGGCCGTGAGCAGGCCGCTTTACAGGCTGGAGCACAGGGATACTTGCGGAAGCCGATTGCACCCTGTCAATTACGGCAGCAAGTCGAGAAACATCTCGCCTAAAGATCCCTTCTTCTCTCTGGCCATCCGCTCGTCGGTAGCGCTGCTGACGCTACAAAATTCCTCATGGAAAAAGCTCTCCCGTTTCGTAGTTCTACCAAATTTTTTCAAGAGACCTTGGATTCCCTCCCTATCCATCTTGCTATCCTTAATGAGCAGGGAGTAATTGTTGCGGTCAACGATGCTTGGCGACGCTTCGGTATAGCCAACCAATACGAAGATCCCAATTGGGGAGTAGGGCGCAACTATCTGGGAATCTGTCAAGAAGCCATCGGGGCTCAGACCAAGGATGCACGAAAGGCAGCCGAGGCGATCCAGCAATTACTGTGTGGGGCGAGCGACTCCTTCCAGATGAAGTATCCCTGTCACAGTGACACGGAACAACGCTGGTTTTCACTATCTCTCACACGCTTCAACTTTGGTGAACGTACCTGGGTGGTCGCTGCCCATGAAAACATCTCTCAAAGTGCACTAGCAGAGCAGGGCTTACAACTTCGAAATCGAGCTATGGCAGCTGCTGACGAGGGAATCACGATCACAGATGCAACTCAGACTGGTAATCCAATCATCTATGCCAACAGCGGATTTTTAAGAATTACTGGATACACGTTAGACCAGGTGCTGGGACGCAACTGCCGCTTTCTCCAGGGCCCAGAGACAAACCAGCAAACCATTGAGACAATTCGCCAGGCGCTGCGGACGAAGACTTCCTGCACAGTTGAGCTACTTAACTATGCTGTTGATGGACGTCCCTTCTGGAACAAACTCTCCATCACTCCTATTAAAGATGAGAGTGGGCAGACCACTCACTATGTTGGAATTCAGTCAGACATCACTGAAAAAAAACAACTAGAAGCCAAGCTTCGTCAGCGAACGGAAGAATTGGAGGAACTCAACGCTCGCCTCGTAAATTCTGAGCAGGCACTACTGCGACAGAACGCTAATAAGGATAAATTCTTCTCAATCATCTCCCATGATCTGAAGAGCCCTTTTCATTCGATTCTGGGCTTCGCTGAAATTCTTTCTGGCGATCTTTCCGACTTCACGCTGGAAGAGATCCGCTCCTACGGGAACCATATCCATGTAGGTGCGCAGAACCTGCTTAACCTACTTGAAAATCTGATGCAATGGACGAGGTTGCAGTCAGGCCGAATGGGCTATCAACCGGAGCCACTGTTACTACGTGAGCGGGTGGAGATGGTGCTAAGCCTTCTGCAGGGTAATCTGTTGGCCAAGAAAATCCATTTTGACTGTTCACTGGATCCTGAGATGCTGGTCTACGCTGATCGTACCCATCTTTCTTTGGTGATGCAGAACCTGATCTCCAACGCGATCAAGTTCACTCAGCAACAAGGCAAGATTCAGGTTTATGCGAGTCGGCAGGACGACATGATCGTCATTTGTATCGCAGACAATGGTGTTGGGATTGCTTCCCAGCGCCTGAGCGATCTGTTTCAGATCGAGACTTCCTTTTCCACAGTTGGTACTGCCAACGAAAAAGGCACTGGACTAGGTTTGATCCTCTGCCACGAGCTTGTTCGCGAGAATGGTGGACAGATCTGGGCTGAGAGTACCTTGAGTGAAGGCTCTCGCTTCTACTTCACACTCCCGTCCTCGATTCGGGCGCTGGCGGTTCTTGATGAAGATTCAAGCCTCAAACAAAACTGAGCAACTCACTTTCATTCTTCAGGAGTTTTCATGATTGCTGATTCACCCATCAGTGTGCGGAAGGTATTTTATGTCCTCACGCTCCTCTACCTTGGTATGCTGGCCGCAGTTGCTCCGATCTATCTGGAAATTCTCTGGACTCTAGTCATTGGCGCACCGCTCATTCTGTTGGGCCTACGTGATGTCTTTCAGAAATCACAGACTGTCCCTCGAAACTTCCCAATCATTGGCCACCTGCGCTACCTGCTGGAAGAAATCCGTCCAGAACTCTACCAATATTTTGTGGAATCCGACACAGGAGGTCGTCCCTTCAACCGTTTGGAACGAAGCCTAGTCTATCAGCGGGCCAAAAATGCACGAGATACTGTCCCTTTCGGAACTCAACAAGATGTTTACGAGGTTGGCTACGAGTGGGTCAACCACTCGCTAAAGCCTGCTCACTTGGATCAGACTGATCTTCGTGTCGCGGTAGGTGGACCGGATTGTAAACAGCCTTACTCGGCCAGCCTGCTAAATATTTCTGCAATGAGTTATGGTTCTCTGAGTGCTAATGCCGTACTGGCTCTCAACAGTGGTGCCAAGATGGGCAACTTCGCCCACAACACTGGGGAAGGGGGAATTTCAAAATTTCACCATCAGGGTGGTGGTGATCTGATCTGGCAGATTGGCACAGGCTACTTCGCCTGCCGCAACAATGATGGGAGCTTCAGTGCTGAGAAATTTGCAGAGAAGGCGTCCCAAGACCAGGTAAAGATGATTGAAATCAAGCTCTCTCAAGGAGCAAAGCCTGGGCATGGCGGGATTCTACCTGCAGCTAAGCTAACCAAGGAAATTGCAGAAATTCGCGGTGTGCCGATGGGGCAGGACGTCAATTCACCTCCAGGGCACTCAGCGTTCTCAACCCCCTTGGAATTGATGGAATTTGTTCAGTTGCTGCGAGAAAAATCAGGAGGCAAGCCAATCGGCTTCAAACTCTGTGTAGGCAAGCGACGTGAATTTCTAGCCATCTGTAAGGCGATGCACGAAACAGGAATCAAGCCCGATTTCATTACAGTCGATGGAGGAGAGGGTGGAACCGGTGCAGCCCCACTGGAATTCACTAATAATATCGGTAGTCCTTTGAGCGAAGGTTTGATCTTTGTAAATAACGCCCTCACTGGATTTGATCTACGCAAAGATATTCGGATCATCAGCAGTGGCAAAGTGATGTCAGGCTTCGGCATCGTCAAGCGTCTGGCACTGGGTGCTGATCTCTGTAACTCGGCTCGGGCTATGATGATGGCGCTCGGCTGTATTCAGGCACTCAAGTGCAACACAAATCGCTGTCCAGTGGGAGTTGCGACAACAGATCGGACATTGATGTATGGTTTGGATCCATCAGACAAGAAAGTGCGCGTCTATAACCTACACAAGAATTTAGAGAAGAGTGTCTGTGAAATCATCGGAGCAATGGGGGTGAAGGATACAGATGACCTGCGGCCCTGGCATCTCATGCGGCGGATCAGCGCTACCGAGATCAAGCACTACGGAGAAATCTACGAGTACCTGGAACCAGGTAGCCTGTTACAGTCCGATATACCCAAATCCTATGCTCGGGCAGTTGCCTCTGCACAGTCTTCCTCTTTTGATTCAGTTCGGCACTGAGCCTAATGGAACCAACCGTCGGTATCCTTGGTCTGGGCTATCTAGGCTCTACCCTCGCACGGTTGGTTCCTTGGTCACCACAATCTTGGGGGACCTGTCGTCCCTCATCGTACCCTGCGATTCTCAGCCAACAGCCCCTGCCGGTTGTACCCTTTGACTGGACTCAGGCTTCGAGTTGGGAAGCCCTGCCAACTCAATCAGCAATCCTAATCCTGACCATCCCACCTATCCGTGATCTGGAAGCCAATCGAAATCACCTACGGCAGTGGTCTGCTTGGATGCGTGAGCACCGACCAGCTTGTTCGCGCTTACTCTACGTTTCTACAACAGGAATATATCCCAAACGGGCGGGAGTCTGGACAGAGGACACTGGAGAAGAGCCGGACTCTCTTTCCGGCGAGCTACGAAAACAAACAGAAGATCTGCTAGGAGAGGTGTTCGATTTACAAGTAGTGCGTCCAGGAGGTATCTACGGACCCAAACGCAACCTCTGGCAACGACTGCGCAATGGCCAAGCGATGCCGACGTCTCCACATCAGCCCACTCACCGTATTCATGTGGAAGATCTCGCCCGGTTGATACACCTGCTGATTCTGAAGCCAGAACTGCCTTCCTGCATCAATGCTGTCGATCATCAACCACTACCCTCGCTGCGAGTTGCTCAGTGGTGTGCGAAACAACGCCCGACAGCCTTGCAGCTAGAAAATCATGGTTTGCTGGCTGAACCAGAGACAGACCTCCCTTTCCTCGAGCGTAAAATTTCAAATCAGCGTCTCCAATCCACAGGACTGTTGCTGCGCTATCCCACCTACCAGGAAGGCTATCATTCGTTATTGGATGAACCGCTTAACCAACTCCGAGCCTGATCCTCACTGATCACAGAGACTTTCAACTTCTCAGCTTTCTCCAACTTGGAACCCGCTTTTTCTCCAGCCAAAACATAATCTGTTTTCTTAGAAACACTTCCAGAAATCCGAGCTCCTGCGTCTTCGAGGCGCTGTTGCCAAACATCTCTTGGCTCCGTGAGCGTTCCTGTAAGCACCACAGTTTTCCCTTTTAGTGGCGAATCGGGAGCCTGCTGCACTTGTAGCTCCTGTGGCCTTACCCCAGCGTCCCACAATTCCTGAAGCAATGCTTTGGTTTCTATGCTACGGAAGTAGCGAGCCACACTTTCAGCGATCACTGGGCCAATCTCATGGATTGCCGCCAATTCTTCCTGATCTGCTTGTTGAAGAGCCTCCAACGAACCGTAGTTGCGTGCCAGCAATTGGGCCGTCTTTTCACCCACATGCGGGATACCGAGCGCGTGCAAAAAGCGAGGGAGTGGTCTTTGCCTTGATTGGTCAATGGCCAGCACCACATTCTGTGCAGACTTGAGTCCCATCCGTTCTAAGGGCGTCAAGTCCTCGATCTGTAATCGGTAAAGGTCCGCAGCACTCCGTACCAGTCGGTGTTTCAGTAGTTGATCCAGTAGTGCTGGACCGACGGCATCAATATCCATTGCGCGACGAGAGACAAAGTGTAGTAACCGTTCTTGTAGCTGTGCGGGACATTCTGGATTTGGACAACGCCAGTCGATCTCACCTGGGTACTGAATTGCTAGGCTGTCGCAGACTGGACAGGCTGTTGGTGGATCAATCTGTCTAGATTCACTCACAGGAGCGGGTAGGTGCACCGCCAGGATTTTTGGGATGATTTCTCCACCCTTCTCCACCAGTACCTGATCTCCCAAGCGGAGTTGAAGTCGCTCAATCTGATCATAATTGTGCAAGGTCGCTCGTGACACCGTGGTCCCATTCAATTCCACCGGATCCAGAAGAGCCACTGGAGTGAGAACTCCTGTTCGGCCTACCCCAATTTCAATCTCACGCAGTGTGGAGACTGCTTGTTCTGCAGTAAACTTGAAGGCGATAGCCCAGCGGGGAGATTTGGCAGTCATTCCGAGAGCTGCCTGGTCTTCCAATGAATTTGCCTTCAGCACAATCCCATCCACATCGTAATCAAGGTGACGACGCTCGCTCTCCCAGTGTTCCAGAAAGTTCTTGACAGAATCCCAGTCGGGTAAGAGTTGTGTCGCTGGATTGATTGGGAAACCCAGCTCTCCCAGCCACTGAAGATTGGCATAGTGAGAAGTTCTATTTGAGCCCTGGGCAACTGCATAAATCAGGATTTGCAACCGACGGCGACGAACTTCCGCTGTATCCAACAGCCGCAGCGTACCTGCAGCTGCATTACGCGGATTTTTAAAGAGAGGTTCGCCCTCTGCTTGCCTTCGAGCGTTGAGTTTTTCAAAACTGAGATGGGGCAGATAGACCTCTCCACGGACTTCCAGATTGATTGGCTCTGGCAATTGCACGGGCAGATTGGCAATTGTCAGCAGGTTTGGAGTGATCTCATCTCCAACTTGGCCATCCCCTCTGGTAACCCCAGCTTCCAGACGGCCTCTCTCATAAATCAGCGATACCGCCAGTCCATCGATCTTCAATTCACCGACATACTCTACTTGGGGTATCTCCAGCAGGCGCCGTAAGCCAGTGTCCCAATTTACAACTTCTTCAAGAGAATAGGCGTTGCTCAAGCTGAGCATTGGAATTCGGTGGGAACGTGAGGGGAAAGTACTCAGTGGAGTTGCGGTGATATGCAGCAGGGGAGAGGCTGAGTCACGCAATTCTGGATAGCTGGCCTCCAGTTGCGCTAATTCCTTTACCAGAGCGTCGAAACCCTCATCACTAATCGTCGGAGTACTCAGATAGTAACGTGCGTTGTGCCCATGGATCAACTCAGTGAGTTCCTGCATACGCTGGGCAGTGGGCGCCTGTGTCATGTTAGTTTGGTTGGGACTTCAGTGCGGGATGTGACAAACAGATGGGTCTTTAGGGATCAAGTGGCTCCCAGAACTTGAGGGCTTGCTTGTTGATAACCTTGCCGTCACGCAGGCCGATCCAGGCTGGAGTGTGCCAGCGGACTGTCTCGACCAAGGTATCTCCATCCAAGAACACTAATCGTAGTTGCTTACGATCGGTGATAGCTTGGCTCAGCTGGATGGCTTCATAATCCTGAACAATGGGACGGGCCATTTCATGGGCGGGGTTGTCGAAGTTCCTGAACAATTCGCTCAACGATCTGAGGCATTGCATCTGCGACAGCTTTCTGTACAGATCGTGTGATCATACCCTCAATCACTGTATCTAGTGATCCCATGCCTGCTGGAACTTCGGTATCTGTCGAAGCAGCAACGGCAGGAATTTCTACTGGTGGTGGACTATCGGATTCTTCTTCCAGAGCTTCCACCGCATCACCCCAGTCCTCAAACGTCTCTTCTTCCAAAACTTCAGGCTCACCTTCAGGCTCCGCACTCGCTACTTCCTCCGATTCCTCTTCCAGGGCCTCCACCGCATCAC
>WTIF01000116.1 GCA_011522845.1 Deltaproteobacteria bacterium | reverse complement strand
CTGTTGCTGTCCACCAGGCTTCTGTTGGGGCTGACCCTGAGACTGTTGTTGGGTTTTTTGTTGTTGCTGCCCCTGTCCTTGATTTTGAGATTGCTGTTGTTGTTGTCTCTGTTGTTGCTCCTGTTTTTGTTGCTCTTCCTGTTTCTGTTTATTTTCTTCCCGAGTTTTGGCAACGGCTTCTTCCTTGGCAACAGGTTTGTCTGCACCAGGCAACTTGATAGTTTCTTGGGTCAAGCTGACGTCAGAGCCGGGAGGGACTGGAATCTGGGCGAGCTCATCTCCTTCAAGATCAGGCGGGACTACGTAGATATCACCCTCGTTAGCCACCACTTCAGTCTCTCCAGTTGCTGGGTCGAAGCCAACATCTCCTTCGGAACCCCTTACTCCTACAACCGCTGTCACCGTACGAATCTTGAACTCACGTTTGCGGCCGTTGACCAAGGCTCGGTTGGGATTGATCTCAAAAGTGAGATTGCCAGTCAGTAGACGCGTGTTGCTCTCAGCTTCAATCTCGTTTTCGTCCTCCACCTTGAAAACGGTATTGGCTTTCAAGGTTACGACCTCATCACCAGAACTTAGAATCACACGAGCTGCTGAATTTCTAGCAGTATGGACCTGATCGTCCACGCTGAGCAGAACGGTTGTACCAGGCACATTGTAGATGCGAACCTTAGGGCCATTACTGACCTTGACCAAGCCTCGATCCAGTACCAACTGGCCTCGCTGCTGGGCTTCTACTGGCGAAGCCAAGGCGATCAGTAGCAGTAAGATAGCAGTAATCCAGATAGCCCTGTGTGGCCGGAGTGAAACAAACATGGAGCCTTATTTGTAGATGAAGGTGAACTGGAGTGCTGTTTGGTACTTCCAGTAGTCCTTACCAGTTAGGTTGGATGTCTTGGTTTCCAGTTTGCGTGAGAAATTGATGATCATCCAAGGAGCATAGGGGTAAGTTACCCCAACAGTTGTAACGTTCTTACGATCTCTTTCACGAACACCGTCAACGTTGGCGAGTTTCTTCTCACTTTCTGATATATCGTACTTCACTTTAAAACTGACTGGTTTGACCGGAATAGTCACATCCGCAGAAAATTTCAGATCGGCTTTGTCTTTCTCGTCGTTATTTAAATCTGTCAAGGTGTAGCTAAGCTTAGTGCCGTATTTCCAATCAGCTAGTGTAAACTTATTGCTCACTTCCAACTTGTCAGCAGTTCCATCATCAGTCGTTGAGCCAATTGCATCTTTCCACTTGTGTTCTAGCTTGCCTTGCCAAGTGATGTCGTTGTCTGTTTTGAGTTTGAATTGCCCGAAGAGGAAGGAGTCTGCAGAGACTGCTTTGAAATCGCTGTTCCAACTATCGCGGTCACTGTCAGTGCTTTCAGGGACGTCACGTAGTCCGAGTGAGTTAGCTCCAAAACCTGCTGTAAGATCACCCAGCCAAGTATACTTGCGTTCCCATTCAAAGCTGAGCTGGCGTAGCAAAATCTCCTTGTTTCGCTGATCCTCCATCCATTGACGATCCGTAGTGATGAGGCCCTTGGCTGCTACGGAGTTACGATAGTTGATGTAGTGCGTGTAGCTCGGAACCAGTACAATATTGCTCTTAAGTGTGCGAATCTTGTTCTCGCCATCGGGAGCGCTGGAAGCATTTGTATCCTCTGTGTGACCCAAGATCGTGATCAGTTGAAAAGGAGGCTTGGGCTTGGGTTTCTTGATTTCCTCTGTCTCTCGAAAAATGATGAGTTCTTTACTGGCTTGAGTTGCCTCTGTTACCACATCCAAATCAAAGTAATTCTCACCAATTTCTAGTTCATAAGGCAGTGAGTAGGCTGCATCGTAGCTGTTCTCCGCAAGCTCCTGGTTGACACCATTTATTTGAATGGAGCGCAGGGGACTGAAAGCGCTGATCGTGACGGTGAAGTTGCCACTGATGATCTCTGTCTTATCGGGTGTGGTGCTGATGATTTCAATTTCTGCAGCTTCAGCAGGAGCCAAGTCTGCAATTTCTACTTCTGGTTCACGTACCACTGGAGGAATGCCATCGTATTCCATTCTTAGTAAATCAATAGCCAGAGTAGAATCAAAGCCTGCTTGCTTGGCCTGGGCGTAAAGGGCATCGGCCAGATCCTGGTTTTTATTGGTGCCAATCCCTTGCTCATGAAACTGCGCCAGATAATATTGGGCTTCCGCAACGCCTTGCTCTGCAGCAGCATTCAACCATCGGAATGCTTCTTGGTCCATCTTGCTGGAGAAGAGGAAGTCAAAAGCTGTCTTCCCAAAACTGAATCGGCTTTTATTCCGAAACTCTTCCTGTACGCCCTTTCGCTGTCGATAGAGAATTCCCAAGCGTAACTGGGCTTCTGAATTTCCTCGCTCTGCGGCCTCCTTGTAGAAGCGAACAGCAGCGGCATCATCCTGCTCTACACCATTGCCTTGTTCGTAGGCTTGGGCTTGGCGTAGAGCTTCCTCTGCTTCACGGAGTTGTTGCTCCTGAAATTCTGTTTCCAGTTGTTCCAGAACCTCAGTGGTTTCCGATTCAGTTTCCGAAGGGCTAGCCGCCTGAAGAGGCTGGGCCAGCCAGCAAAGAAGAAAGCCCAGTAGCCAGAGCTTGTACATGCGATTCCAGTGATTAGTTTCCGTGAGCGGCATTCCAGCGTTGACGAAAGTAGCGATTCAGTTGATCAATCAAAGCACTTCGGATATCCGGTACGGTCAGGGACAGGCCGAGGGCGTCTGTCAGTACCCCAGGAAACAGTAATAGACCGCCAGCCAACCAGAGTAGGAAGGCCTGCCAGAGTTCGTCGGTTGGCAACCGGCGTTGCTGCAATTCTACTTCCACCAATGTCCAGATTGAGAAATCCTCTTCTCGCATCAGCCAAAGTCCTCCAACCGCTGTTACACTACTGAGGAGAATAGTGCCCAGCAGTCCACTCTCACGCCCCAGCAGGATCAACAGCAGTCCTTCGATGAGAATCAGCAGTCCCAACAGGGACCAATGCATTCCGCTCATGGGCTCTTGAGAGAAGATTCAGCAGCTTGCTTGGGCTGGGCGATCGGGGTGTCAGCGGGTCGTGGATTGAAGTAGAGATCCAGTCCATGAATAACGCCGAGTAAAGTGCCGATAATCAAGAAACTAATCAAGTAGTTCCGGAGAATCCGGGGCATTTTTATTCCGACGATTTCAATTGTATTCGCAAGTACAAGACGCCGAGGTCCTGATAGGATTCAATTTGGGATGCAGAACCTGGCAGCAAAAAACGATATTCAAAAGGTCCACGAGGACGATTCTGTTGCAGACAATTCGCATTTTCAGGTTCAGAGGTGGGGTGTTCACCTCGAATCAGTAGCTCTGTGTCCTTCAGCTCGACGTGTAGGGATTCCTCCATCACTCCTGGCACATCCAGACTCAGGAACAATTCATCATCACGCTGATGTAGGTCGTAGATGGCGTTTTCGCTCAGCTCAGTTCGGTCTGTTCCGTCTATTTTGAAGGAACGGCTCCGCAGTTCGCTCAACATCTCTTCTTGTTCTTCCTGTCGTTTGAGCAACTGTTCGAGTTCTATGTCAGACATGCTGGCTACGGATCGAAGTGGGGTGAAAAAATCGTTGCGTTAAATAGATAAGTTAGCAAAATGGGTTTGCAATCGCAAATGTACAGACTTCCTCGTATTCGCAACTTTTTGTTTCTAAATTTCCTATGATCGATACTTCGGGTTGGTTTCACTTTCAGCAGCATTTCTTTTCGATCCCAGGCACAGGATTGAGCTTAGATACTTCTCAAATGGGAGTGCCTACTTCTTTCTGGGAAGAGCAAGCCCATCCGCTTCAGCAATCCTTACAGCACATGAAAGAGCTGGAAGCTGGGGTGATTGCCAATCCGGATGAGCAGCGGCAGGTTGGTCATTACTGGTTACGCACCCCAGAGCTTGCACCAACCCCCGAACTCCGTCAGGCCATTGAACAGACCCTCCAGCAAGTTCAGGATATTGCAGCCCAAGTACTGTCTGGAAAATGGACCAACGAGCAGGGTCAGCCTTTTCGACATGGGCTCGTGATTGGGATTGGTGGTTCAGCACTGGGACCTCAATTTATTGACCGTGCACTGGGACAGCAGGGACAAGGCTTGAAACTCCACTATCTAGACAACACAGACCCAGATGGCTTTGAGCAGGTCTTTGCAGAGTTGGGAGAAGAGTTGCCGCAGACACTGTGCATGGTTATCTCCAAATCTGGTGGTACCCAGGAAACGCGGAATGCAATGCTGGTCACTCAACATGTTTTTCGAGAAGCAGGGCTGTCATTTGGGCAGCAGGCAGTGGCCATCACCAGCACCGGAAGCAAGCTGGATCAGTTGGCAGCAAAAGAAGGCTGGTATGCACGTCTGCCAATGTGGGATTGGGTAGGTGGTCGGACTTCAGTCTTTTCAGCAGTAGGACTCCTACCCGCAGCCTTACAGGGCATTGATCTGAAGGAGTTGCTAGATGGGGCAAAACTGATGGATCAACAAGGTCGCCAAGAAGATCTTTCAAGCAATCCTGCAGCCCAGTTAGCCTTGAATTGGTGGTACGCCGGCAATGGTCGTGGTGAGAAAGCGATGGTAGTGCTGCCCTATAAGGATCGCTTGTCTTTGTTCAGCAGCTACCTACAGCAATTGGTGATGGAGTCTCTTGGAAAAGAGCGCGATCTGGAAGGGCGTGTTGTTCGTCAAGGATTGACTGTTTATGGCAACAAGGGTTCTACAGATCAGCACGCTTACATTCAACAACTTCGGGAAGGGCGAAATGATTTCTTTGCTCAATTTCTGGAGGTGCTGAAAGATCAGGAAGGACCGGCCGTGGAGGTTGATCCGGGTGCTACCTCAGGAGACTATCTACTGGGCTTTTTACTTGGAACACGACAGGCTTTGCGAGAGAAACAGCGTCAATCAATGACATTAACCCTGGATTCGATCACTCCACGTAGCATTGGGGCCTTGATTGCTCTTTTTGAACGAGCGGTGGGGATTTATGCGCATCTGGTGGGCATCAACGCTTATCATCAACCCGGAGTTGAAGCCGGGAAAAAAGCTGCTGGAACTGTACTACAGTTGCAAGATCGTCTGATTGGTGCGCTGAACGAGCAGCCCAATCGTTCCTGGACGGTAGACGAACTCTCTCGGCATCTTCAGGCAGAGAAACAGGAGGTGACAATCTTCAAGGTGCTGGAACATCTGGCAGCGAATGGACGCGTGGATCGTCATCAGGCAGAGTCCTCCTTCTCCAATCGCTACCAATCGAAGAGCGTTTAGTTTGTCAAACTGAGGTCAACTCTTCTGGAAATCAATTCCGTGATTCGAAGTCAATCCGTGGATCGATCACGGTGTAGAGTACATCGCTGATCAGGTTGACGACTAGGCCGAGAAGAGTGAAGATATAAAGAGTCCCAAACATCACAGGATAGTCACGCTGCAGGGTAGCCTCAAAGCCCAGTAGACCCAACCCGTCCAGTGAGAAGATGACCTCGATCAACAGAGACCCTGTAAAGAACATGCTGATGAAGGCTGCGGGGAAGCCAGAGATGATGATCAGCATCGCATTACGGAAGACATGACCATAGAGCACACGTCGCTCTGGTAGCCCCTTTGCCCGGGCGGTCACTACGTACTGTTTTCCAATTTCATCCAAAAAGGAGTTCTTGGTCAACATTGTCAGTGTGGCGAAACTGCCAATCAGGATGGCAATTAGGGGTAGAGCCAGGTGCCAGAAGTAGTCGAGGATTTGTCCAAACAGACTCATATCGGCAAAGCCATCAGAGGTTAGTCCACGTAAGGGAAACCAATTCAGATAGTTGCCACCAGCGAAGAAGATGATCAAAATGATGGCGAAGAGGAAGACAGGAATAGCGTTGCCGATGATGATCACCGTGGAGGTCCAGATATCAAAACGAGAGCCATGGCGTACCGCCTTGCTGATGCCCAGCGGAATGCAGACAAGGTAGACCAGGAGCGTACTCCAGACTCCAAGCGAGGCAGAAACAGGTAGTTTCTCCCAGATCAGTTCAAGCACCGTACGATCTCGGTAGAAGCTCTCACCGAAATCAAAAACGGCGTAATTGACCAGCATTTGTAGGTAGCGTTCGTGGGCTGGCTTGTCAAAACCATAGAGGCGCTCGATTTCCCGTAACAGTTCAGGGTCAATGCCTTGGGCACCTCGGGTACGTCCTGCTTGATCAGAGGTGCTAGTACTGTCCTGCATCTCGGAACTGGTGTTGGTAATTCGGCTCGTCACGTCCATACCACCGTGTCCCTGCATTCGGGCAATGAACTGATCCACGGGACCTCCGGGGGCCACCTGGACAATCACGAAGTTGATCGTCATGATGCCAATCAGTGTCGGAATGATCAGGAGCAGTCGGCGCAGGATGTAAGCAGTCATCGCAGTCTTTTTCCCAGAGTTCGAATAGGAACGGAAAAACCCGTTATCTTCACAAAAGAGTTAAAATGAAAAAAGTCATTGGAGTGTTGTGTTTTTTATTATTCACATTGTGCGTTTTTTTGCCGTTTGGAGCAATGGCAGAAATTCGAATTCTTGCTTTGGGAGACTCGCTGACGGAAGGATACGGGGTTGAGCCGGAAGAAGCTTATCCCTATTTGTTAGAGCAATTACTGAAAGAAGAAGGCCTTGAAGCACGAGTGATCAACGGGGGATTCAGTGGAGCAACCAGCGCCAGCGCAGGCACACGTCTCAAGTGGTACTTCAAGATGCGACCCCAGATCATGTTGCTTGCCTTGGGGGCGAATGATGGCCTGCGTGGCTTGGACATCGAGAACATGAAGCAAAACCTGGCGAAAGCGATCCAAATGGCCCAAGAACGTCAAATCAAGGTGGTGATGACCGGTATGCAGATGCCGATTAATTATGGAGAGACCTACATCAAAGCCTACCAAGAAGCCTTCTTTGAATTGGCACGTGAATATAAGCTGCCGATGGTCGATTTTCTGTTGGAAGGTGTTGGGGGAATTCCTGAGATGAACCTGCGGGACGGTATTCACCCAAACCCAGAAGGTCATCAAGTCATCGCTAGGAATGTTTTGAAAACCCTATTGCCGATTGTTCAGGCTGAATTACAGGGTCAAGGCTGAAGCTTTTGCGAGTTGTGCTGACGCCACCATTGCACTGGAATCCAACTGGCGCTGAGTAGCAATGCTATTGCTAGCAGCCAGGGATAGAGGGGTTTCAGAGGACGAAAGACATCGGCGTCTCGCTCCACAGGCTCCAGTTCATCCAGCAGCTGGTAAATCTTAGCCAATTCCTCAGTACTACGGGCTCGGAAGTACTGTCCACCAGTGAGAGAAGCAATCGTCTGTAGCAGCTTCTCATC
>WTIF01000207.1 GCA_011522845.1 Deltaproteobacteria bacterium | reverse complement strand
GAGTGAGTATATGGAGAAGCATACTGTTTCCAGGTTGATCGGAGCACCTCCAGGATATGTCGGATACGATCAAGGAGGACTGCTTACTGATGCGATTCGCAAGCATCCCCACACTGTGTTGCTGCTGGACGAGATCGAAAAAGCTCACCCGGATATCTTCAATATTTTGCTTCAGGTGATGGATCACGCCACACTCACAGATAACAATGGCAGAGAAGCAGATTTCAGAAATGTAGTTTTGATCATGACGTGTAATGTGGGTGCTAAGGAAATGGCTTCCTCTGTGATTGGATTCGGTAGCCAGTCCCCAACAACACCATCAAAACAAGCGTTAGAGCGTACATTCAGCCCAGAGTTTAGAAATCGATTGGATGCGATTATCTCTTTCGCACAGTTACCAAAAGAGGTAGTCCAGCTCATCGTTGACAAATTGATCATCCAGCTAGAGATCAAACTGCAGCAGAAAAAAGTCACAATCAATGTCACTAACAAGGCTCGAGATTGGCTAGCTAATAAAGGTTATGATCCTCATTTCGGAGCCCGTCCGATGAAGAGAGTCATTCAGCAGGAAATAGAAACGGTTCTTGCCGATGAAGTTCTCTTTGGAAATCTTGAAAACGGAGGAGAGGTAACTATTGGTCTGAAAGCCAACAAGCTCACTTTTAAGTATAATTGAACAAACAGTTCAAGACGATCTCGGGGAACATCAAATTTTTAAGCTTTTACAGAATCAGCACCACGTGTGTTGAATTTTTCTCTCTTTTTTGCGATCTTCACACAACATTACCCATCCGCCTCCTTCCGCACTCAGGCAGGAAGCCAGATTGCTTCTCACAAAGGAGTCTATGATGTCTCAGCATCTTCGCTCTACCCTTATCGCCATCGCTGAAACCGAACAGCAGGAATTTTCTCTTAAACAACAGTTGAGACGCTTCGAACAAGAAATTGCCGATGTAAATGAGTTGGTTGCTCCTGTCGAAATGGTTTTTGAAAACCTTCAGGCAGAGAAAACAACGTTGGTCAACCAACAGCAGCAAATGGAAAATGAACTGGAAGAGCAACGCGTACTCATCGAAAAACTCGAAAAGCATGTCCCGAGAATCCGCAACGAAAAAGAATTTGAAGCCAGTAAAAAACAACTGGAATTATCACGCAAGCATCGCTCAATGCTAGAAGAGAATTTGTTAGAAGTGGCGATAAAATTAGAAGATTTAGATCCTAAATTGGCTGAGCAAAAAGCCGAATTGGAGAAAGGGAGACAGGAAGCAGAAAAGGCACTGGAACAGACTATTCTATCCCAAAAGCAAACTATTCTGGCGATACAAGAATTAGAAAAACATTTCCAAAAATCTTTCGAAAATGCACCAAGGGCTATTCAGCAATTTTATAAACGTTGCCAGAAAAATGGACTGCATCGTCCGATCACTCCAGTTGTGGATAAAACTTGCGGGGGTTGTAACATCCGACTTCAACCCCAATTTGTAAATGAATTTCTCACCGAACCAGATAACTATCGAAACTGCCCTCACTGCAACCGAATTCTTTACATGCCTTTAAGTGAAGAGGAGACTACAGTCGACGCCTAACCTCTCCCTCCACATGAAAATCCCGCTAGCACTCGTTTGTTGCCTACTACTAAGTGGATGTGACCTGAGCTATTACTGGCAGGCTACACGAGGCCATCTAGACCTGCTCCAACGTAAGCAGGAAATCCAGAGTCTATTGCTAGATAACACAACTGACCCGGAGCTCAAAAAAAAATTCCAACTTCTTTCGGATGTTCGTCAATTCGCTTCGACTGAATTAAATCTACCCTCCGGCAACGGCTACAAAAGTTATGTGGAGTTGCCAAATTCCTACGTAAGTGTCCTCGTTTCTGCAGCACCACCCTTTTCACTAAACCCAAAGCAATGGTGCTACCTGATTATTGGGTGCCAAAGCTATCGTGGATATTTCGACATTGCAGATGCCGAACAATTGGCAAATGAATTGAGAGAGAATGGTTTTGATGTATCTCTTTCTTACGCAAGTGCTTATTCCACGTTGGGTTATCTGAATCAGAGTTGGTTACCCGACTATTTTTCAGACCCAGTACTGAGTACGTTTCTTCAGCGTTCCGACAGAGTGCTAATCGCAACCCTCATACACGAGATGGCACACCAGGTGGTTTATATTGCCGGTGACACTTCTTTCAATGAATCCTACGCTACCTTTGTAGAGCAGGAAGGCACATTGCAATTCCTTAGAGCAAACAATCTCGAAGATGAAGTGGAACAAATCCGACAAAACTACGAGGATCGCCTGTTATTTCGAAGTTGGATTGAGGAAACTGTCAAAGAATTAAACGACCTCTATGGCTCTTCTTTAGATGAAGACAAGAAACGACTGCAGAAACAATTGATTTTTGAGCAATTGAAACAGCGCTATCAACAAAATCAATCCCAATTTCAGTTCTTGAATTACAGTGGATGGTTTGCTCAGGATTTGAACAACTCACATCTATTAGGTGTTAAGCGCTACCATAATTTTGTGCCTGCTTTCCAGAAGTTGTTTGAAAGCGCAGAACGCAATTGGGAGGATTTTCACGCGAAAGTTGAGGAACTCGCTCAATTACCCAAAGAAGAGAGAGACAAGTCGCTGAATCAACTGATTCTCTCAAAAGTAAACTGATGAAAAAATTGGCTTTTACAGTTGGGAAATTGGCTCTAGTGGGGGGAATTCTGTATTACTTGATCAGTAGTGATCGCTTGAACTTAGAGCGCTTATTGCTACTGAAGGATTCACCAGATTTGTTGGCGCTGATTCTCTCTGTTCTCATCATGTTCGTGGTCCCGTTGGCGGCATTACGGTGGTGGTTGCTACTCAAAGCTCTCGGTCTTCAAGTTTCTCCAAAGAGAACCTTTCTACTGACTTGGATTGGAAACTTCTTCAACAGTACTCTTCCAGGGGCTGTCTCTGGTGACGTTGTAAAAGGCTATTACATCATAAAGGCCCAAGCTGAAGAAGGCCGGACCCAAGCTTTCATGACTCTTCTGATTGATCGTTTCGTAGGCTTATTTGGCCTGATCATCATCTCATTTTTTTCCCTACTTGCGAACTTATCTATCTTTCTTGAAAATCCACGACTCCACGGTTTGATCTGGATGATCGGTATTTTGTTTTTAGCCACAATTTGCTTTTACACATTGGTCATTTGGCCATTTCATGATGGTAAAGATCCTTTCATACACTTTTTTGAAAAACTCCCCGCTACAAAGTTTACAACTAAAATTTATTTGGCTTTCAAAAGCTACCAGAATCAAAAACCAATTTTGCTCTCCACATTGTTGATAGCGATTCTCATTCACTGCCTAGTGGCATTTTTATTTTGGAAAATTGCTCACTTGCTAACTGGCACTGAAATGGGACTGGGAACACAATTATTTCTCATGCCAATTGGACTTATAACCACTGCTATTCCACTTGCACCTGGTGGAATTGGAATTGGTCATGTCGCGTTTGAATCGTTATATCAGTTAGTGGGGGTAGCCGGCGGAGCAGATATTTTCAATATGTACATCATCTTACAATTGGCAGTATATCTGATGGGGGGAATTCCTTATTTTCTCTATAATAGCGAGTATCACATACCCCAAGAAGAGAATGTTTCTCGAAGTATGTGACCGAATCCGCTATTGCCTCAAAAGATAGCTCTCGAGGCTATCAATAGTATTTTTCTGTTCAGCAACCACACCTCGCATCACATCTCCTGAACTCAACACACCGATCACTTTTTCGTTTTCCATTACTGGGACATGACGGAATCTATGATCGTTCATAAGTTCCATCACATCCTGAATTGTCCGTGACGGATCAATACAATAGACCTTACTGGTCATCAACTCTTTAACCTCTGTCGTTTTGGAAGAACGGCCTGCCAGAATCACCTTGCGTGCATAATCACGCTCAGAAAAAATTCCGAGAAGTTCTTCATCTTCCATTACTAAAAC
The DNA here is from genome assembly GCA_011522845.1 of Deltaproteobacteria bacterium. Taxonomy (GTDB): domain Bacteria; phylum SAR324; class SAR324; order SAR324; family NAC60-12; genus JCVI-SCAAA005. Next base: position 3,387 of record WTIF01000207.1, on the reverse strand, counting down.
CGCACCTATATTTTTCTCACTCATCACTTTCAGTGCATCAAACACACTCGTGTTTGGGGTGATTGAGACGACTGCACTGCCCTTTTCGGATAGCATTTGACGGACACTCAACATGGATCCCTCCCTGAAAAGTGGTTATTGTCTGACTAACTCAGCGGAAACAAGCTTGTAGCGCCTTTGGAAGAGGAATGCAAGGCTTTGGGAGGAAGACAGTGTAAATTAAACCAGCCAGGTTAGCTGGCTTTTCAATCTAGGAAGCGTCGGAAGTTGGTTTGATTGTGAAGCTTTGTACGTCGGAAATGGCCTGCTGACCACTGATATTTCGACCTATGACACGCCAAAAGAGCTTGTTCTTCTGACTTGTTTGCATAAGTCCCATTGCCATTCCGGGCAATTCCCCCGTCAGTGGCACCAGTTCTTTATCAGCTATCCAGCGGTCTCCTTGTGGCAGGTCGAAGTAAAGACGTGGATCCTCAAATTTGTCATCAACCCCGACCTGAATCTTGAATTCAGCAAAGACTAAACTATCCCACTGAAATAAAAATAATCCGTTTTCATCGAAAACAAAACTATCCGAAGGGAGGAGCAACCTGATATCACTAAGGCGGATAGTTCCTGACTCCATAGCATTGTTGTCTTCCTTCAGTTCCTTCAATTGATCGTCTGGATCCACAGTCACAGCGATTTTGTATTCGCCTAGCAATTGGTCGGTCGGAGGGATATATTCCAGATCGAAGGTTACTGTCTCACCGGGTGCAATTACGTCAGCAATAGGATTGGCGATAGTAGTTCGTCGTCGTGGTTGTCTTTCGTTGTAGTACTCCACCTTGCAAAGCACATCTTGCACAACGTCTCCACCTACATTCAGCAAATTCAGGCGCATCCTGAGTGTCTCACCGCGTAGCAGGTGCTCAGGCAATACACTGACACTCTCCCAGCGCAGATCGGGCGGATCAAATTGAAGCGGCGAAGGCCTCGGAGCTTTGCCACTGCTCTCCATCACGACCAACTGTTCCTGAGCAGCTGCCAAGTCGTCTGGGGTGGCAATGTAAAATTGTCGATTAACACCCTGATCTGATTCCGCAATTGGTTTTTCAAATTCTGTATCCCAGATTCTTGCTGCCACACGATAGCGGCCAGGAGCCTCAAGCACTACATCATGAAGCATTCGTGAAGTTTCGTAAGGGGGGATCGTAAAGATTTGCCGTTGGGACTGATCCAATCGATTGCCGTCTAACGTCAACAAAATCTCAAGGCCCACACTGCGAACTTCTTCACCAGGGTTATGGACTGTAACTTGGACTAGTTGAATATCATTGATCTTAGGGCAATATGGATCATCTACAGATTTAAGAACAATTTCCGGTGACTTAATGACCAAATCTGGACCGTCAGGAATTGGACAATTCTTGGACAGAACAATTGACTCCACAATTGGATCTGAGGGCCCCTGTGCATTCAGCAGGCTCGGAAATCCAATCAAGATACAGAAAATAATTGGAGTGAAGCTGGATTTCAAAAGCTTGGGAAGTGGCATAGGCTTCGTTTGAACAGTCAGCGTTGGTAGGGGTTAGGTTTCCTAGGGTAATTCAAGAAATACACAAATTTGGCTAGTTGTCTGAATTCAGATAAGTCTTTCAGACTCGAGACTGGCTTGTTTTGTCAGTAGGGTGAGTAATTTCTGAAATACGAACACCATAATGGTCGTTGATCACAACGACCTCTCCTCTGGCGATGACTTGGTTATCTATGAAAATTTCCACAGGTTCTCCAATCAATTTTGGAAATGACAATACTGTTTCCTTTCGCCAATTCAGAATTTCTCGTAAAGCTAGGCGTTTTCTAGAGATTTCTACCACTAAACGCTGGGGAACATCGTTCAAAAAATCAATAGTATGGCCTAGTTCTGCGTTAGGAGGATCATTCGAAGGCATGGGAATTCTTGGCAAGCGACGATAAATAGAATATAAAGAATTTACGTTATGGATCTAACCTAGTCAATCTAGTCTTCAAATGATTAATTCTGGGGTTCTTAATTCTCTAAAGTGTGCAATAATGACACACTTTATAATATCATAGTCTTGACTGAGACAATTCAAGCGGGCAGTAGTCTGCAATATAGAATTAGACTGATTCATTTTTGTCAGCAAAGGTTTTATGGCAAAACAACCTAACGAGAACAAAGATACTCCTAATGTCAACCTTCTAAAGATTCAACAAGAACTGGAAGAATTGGCTAAGGAAGTCCTGGCAATGGAAGGTAAGGGATTTTTTGCGAAATTAGGGCTTGGAAAAAAAACGAAAGAAGTTACGCCAGCTACAGGAACCGACATCCTCGAAATTGCTTTTTTACGTGGGGACAAGGAGATTAACAAGCTGGTTTCTCAGTTATCTGGAGATCCACAAAACCAAGCAATACGAATGCAGATGGTAGGGCGTGCCCTGCAAATGGAAGGCAGACCGCAGCTGGAGGTAGCACGGGCTCTGTTGATCCACTCCTGTCTGCCATTTTATTGGGGTGAAGTCACAGGACCTGCAGTACAGATGCTACTGAGAACTTTCAAACTTTACCTCGAAAGAATCCTACAGATTCACAAAGAGAAGATGATGGCGATTCAGTCAAATGTACTGAAGGGGGTGAATCTCAGTGGAATTGAAGTCAACGAGGATGACATGGAAGACTCGGGAGTAGGAAACCGAGCTGGAATGATGATGGAGATTAAGATTTGTGAGGGATTACTGGAAAAGATCAATGAAGCCAGTACCACGCTGCAAAATAAAATGGGAGTGTCTCTGAGCAAGTACGAACTAGACTTGGCACTCGGAAAGGGTGGTGGTGGCGGGATGTTTGGCTCTGAAGGCTCAGACATCAACGTTGAACAAGTTCAGGGAATTGTCACCACCAAAATCATGCATTCCATTGACATGATTAAGCTCATTCCCATGATGAATAGTGCCGGGCTGTCACTCGCAGAGAAGATGAAGGAAATTGAGGATAAAATTCCTTATCCCTGGGTAATGATTGGGCGCCTTAACCAACAAATGGTAAGATACCACATTATGCGTATGGAAGCTGGAGACGATCAAGCTCGACCCTTTGTTGCTCCTGCTTTCAATGCAGCCGTAGTTGCGTACCGAAGATCCATGAAAACTGTTTCCCAATCCATGCCCAAAAAACAGGATCTTCCTGCTCTGGCTGAGTTTGCAAATCTCACCTACTATGGTTACATCAACCGCCAAATCATGCGGCTTGACAAGGAAGGATTGAAAAAACTACTGCAGGCAGGAAAAGATGCTGCTGACGCCGCTATGACCGTTGATGAGTCCTACGCACCTATGCAGGCTAGGCTGCTTAGAGCCTGCAATTCTATGGGAATGGGCTTGAGC
>WTIF01000229.1 GCA_011522845.1 Deltaproteobacteria bacterium | reverse complement strand
TCCATACACTGGGATGAATTTTATGAGTTCCCTCCCTCCAATATGTAGCATCATGCCAAGTCCAATGGCACTCAAGAAATCCACAAAACTACGCCAACTGACTTGCTGTCTATAAATGGAAGCTAACGCTTGGAACATTCTTGCCTGGATCGAAGCTACCATCGGTAAACTGACCAGTGGAATTGGAACTAGTTCAACGCCCCCAGCCAACAAAGAATGAGCAATGATTTGCGGATGTGCAGATTGGCTATGCACATCTTGTAAAGTCCGGTGTAAGGAGGGTGTGCCTTGAATCAGTGCATGTAAACTGGTTGGTAGCAGCATCTCAATTTTTTGCCAAAGTTCATCCAAACCATAATTGGAATCAATATACCCGTCGTTCGGCTGAGTTAAATCTATAGCTACGAATTCATTCGTCCATTCAGACAATTCTTGTTGCTGAAATTTCAGAGATCTCATTAGGTTTTGAGGAACAGCACCTGACGCTCCCTGATTTTCGTAGGGATATGGAATGATGTGCTCTGCTTTTGGATCAAGATAGCCTTCGTGCAGATTTGTTTGAACTACCAACACCGGCCAATTGGGTCTCTGTGAGCAAATGATCTTCAGAGCATCTTTCAAGGGCTCCAATGCATGGTCCATCACCTTTACTGTTACAATTAAGAGATGTGATCCACGGAGGAATAATTGTAGATCTTCTTGAGGGTCATAGCCGATTTCACCCAAGCCGCGGGTGTCCAGGAAATGGACAATGGGAGTTTGTTCACTTGGAAATGAGAACAGAGAGGAGGTCCTCGTACACGGCTGAAAACCGTTTCCGATCTCTGCTCGAGGGTGACCTGTCAAAGCTTGAATGATCGATGTTTTGCCGGATTGAGTCTTGCCCAAGAGCCAGATGACGGGAACGGGTAGTTTCTCTCGAATGTCTTTTAGACTTTTTCGATAACTCTCATCATCTACCGTTGGAAAAAGAATTTTATTCCTGATCCAATTTCTGGCTTGCTGTAGTGAGAGGGCTGATTTGTCCTTAGAGGCCAAGGAAGGTAGGAAAATTTGTGAAAAGTGCGTTCATGTAAGCTGTTGCTTGAGAAAGCATCCAAGGAAACAGCATGGCGAAGATCAATAGGATGGCTGCCATTTTGGGAATGATAGCAAGTGTTTGCTCCTGAATTTGCGTAACAGCCTGGAAAATAGAAATGATCAGACCAACTACTAAAGCCCCCAGCAACAAAGGTGCTGCCAGCAAGGTCGTCATTCGCATGGCTTCGTTCATCAGGGAAACAACTACAGCTTCTGTCATTTGAGCTACCTAAATGGGAACAAAGCTTTTGACCATAGAACCTACCAGTAGATGCCATCCGTCGACCAAGACAAACAACATCAACTTGAACGGTAGAGAGATCATGATCGGTGGCAACATCATCATCCCCATGGCCATTAGGACCGCTGATACCACCATGTCAATTACCAAGAAGGGTATATAAATCACAAACCCAATTTGAAATGCAGTCTTCAGTTCGCTTAACACAAATGCAGGGATAACAACCCAAATTGGAACATCGTCAATTGTTCGAGGTCTGGGAAGATTTGTGATTTTCATGAAGAGAGCAAGATCTTTTTCACGAGTGTACTGCTGCATAAAGCGTTTGACTGGAATCGATGTCCGTTCCAGAAAGATTTCCTGGGTTATCCGATTGTCCAAGTAAGGTTGGAGTGCATTCTCATTAATATCCTGATACACGGGCATCATGACAAAAATCGTCAGGAATAGAGCTAACCCGACAACAATTTGGTTTGATGGAGTTTGAGGAGTTCCTAAAGCTTGTCTGAGAAAAGAAAAGACTATGACAAACCGAGTGAAAGAAGTGGTCATGATCAACAAGGCTGGCGCTAATGTCAGCAGAGTAAGCAGAAACACGATCTGCAGGGTCGTGGCTACCTGCGAAGGGGTATCTGCTTGATCAACGCTTATGCTGATTCCAGGGATGGGCGACTGCGCTTGTAAGGTTCCAATTTCGAATAAAAGAAAAGGAATCAGAATGCAGGCCCACCAGAAGTTTCGCTTCAATGGTGTCAAATTGAGGAATTATCGAATTGGTTTCAGAGTTTTCAGCCTAGAGGTCAATTTACCAGCAAATCCCTCCATGGTTGAGCCCTCAAGGTCGACTGTTCTCACCGGATAACCAGCGTCAATGGGTGCATATACATTCGAACGAACGACTCGTGGATTAGTCCACTCTGCTACTCTTGCTTCAGTTTCAGGTATTTCCTTGTTTTTGGTTGTCTCTGTTTTCGTCCCCCAGTCTTGAGCGAATTTTTTTCCTGTCTCTGGAATGACTTGCTCTAGTTCATTCGAATTTGCTCGCTGACGTGCTTTTTCTAAAGTTTTCAAAAAATCTAACCTTGCGTTATCAATGTTTACCTGACCTCCGTCCAGATCAAGAGCATTTAAATAAGTTTGATCGCGTTCATTATCTAGTTTCGCGAGCAAGCTGATACTTTGGGGTGTGACACCACAAGCAAATAATTGTTTTCGTATCTCTAAAACGACAACCTTTTGCTTTGGACCCAAGTGGAAGACAGAAACTTGACGAGTGTTGACTTGATTTTCCAACATTGGAAACTTCCCTGATAGAAATTTTCCATAGACCCAAGCCAATCCATAAATGAGGGCCAGAATTAAGAAAAGCGCAATCAATAAGCCAATCAAGGTTGAAGACCAATCCTGATCAGGAATGGCAGAACCCAATTCCATTTCGGATGCGACCTGTACAGGTATTTTGTCTAATTCTGCAACCACTTTAGCAGGAGGGTCTGGAGTCGCCTTACTAAAGGTAGAAGGGAATCGGTCAGCCTTACGAACTCTTTCACCGACCTCATCGATCAGGGTTGTTGAAGGCCCGAGCGCATTTGTCTGAAGATCAACGAGATTTAGAAACTGCAAATCCAGAAACATCCGGTTCCCCTCACGCCAGACCTCAGGATTTCCCAAAGCCATTCGCGAACTGTTGAACAGAATATCCACTTGGACAAATTCAGCCATCGCTGGTTGAGAGACTAGCACATTGCGTATCAGTGATTCGTTCGGTGGCGTCAATTCAGCCCCCAAGCCATCGGCCATCTTGGTCCCTACCAAGCGAACTGAGAGGGCTCCTGGCTCAAAATTAACGATTGGCTCATCTGGATAGGCCCCGTCAAATTGGAGGCTGATTTGTTCTGCTTGAGACAGGGAAGCCAGCTTGATTTCTTGCAGGGTGTAGGGTGCTGCTTGTAGTTTGGGAAGGATAGTCAGAACGGAAAGAAGTGTTCCGAATAAGACGGACCAGATTCGAAAACGATTCGAGATTCTATTATCAGAGTGCGGCAAAACGATCATCCGGGCTTATAATGTCAGTAATACGGACAGCAAATTTGTCATTTATTACGACAATTTCCCCACGAGCAACAAGTTTTTCGTTCACTCGGATGTCAAGTGGTTCTCCGATAGCACTTTGCAGTTCTACGATTGAGCCTTGATCCAACTCCAGGAGATCTTCGATGCGAATTTGGGATCGACCGACCTCAACCTGAATGTTCAGTTGCACATCCAAGAGAAAGTCAATGTCTAACTCCGAGGCTACATTTCCTGGACTTGCTGGAGCAGGACTGTCAGAGTCGGAAGGTGCCTCCATATTTTGCGCTTCCGCTAAAATTGCATCTCGATTGGCCTCCAACTCACCTTCGACGTCTGCCCAATCTAAATCATCAAGGTTTTCAAAATCACTCGCCATGAATCCTTTTCAAGATGCTGCCTTAGTGCATCTTTAATCTACAAAATTTGAAAGTTACTGTTTGTAGAACTCTGTGAACAAAATTCTTTTTACGGGGTCTAGGTCTTCCCAGGTGGGTTCATTTGGAAAGAGAGAATTGAGTCTAATCATCAGATCGTTTTTTAGAATTTGTCGGTACCTCAAGTCTTCCAATTGCTCCACAGAGATACTTTGAAGATGACGAATGATCATGTCTTTAACCAACGGCGTACGCGCTGTCATCCATTCCATTGCTCCAGACTCTGTAAACGCGAGGGACATCGTCGTTTTAAGATAGTATTTGCCATCAGGCATGTTAACGACAAATGTGCCAAGATTCATGTAAGCTGGGTCTTCCAGAGGGGGAGGCCCTTCTCTCAAAACCCTCTGGGGTTTTTCCGTTTCATCTTCACTTTGGCAACCACTTGGGAAGAATGCGATGATTGCCAACAAAAATAGTGGTACTGATGAAAGTTGAAAAAATCTCATTGACGCTCAGAGTCTTCATGAATCACTGAATCACAAACTCCTCGAACAGCACCTTGCGAATCGGCTCAGGATCCTCCCACTCAGGCTTGGTTGGGAATAGACCACTAATCACATTGATCAACCTGAGTTTCAATGACTCTCTCGCCTCAGATTGCGCTACGTCTTCAGCAGACAGAGTCTGCATTTCCGAAAGCACAGCATCCTTGACCTCCACCATTCTACCCTGAAGATAGGCCATTGCAGCCGGGTCACTCATCATAAGTTGAATCGTAGCCTTAAGGTAGCGTCTTCCGTCTTTCAAATTCACAACGTAACTTTCAAGGGGTAGAAAGAGTGGAACTTCAAGGGGCTCGACAGTCTCGGTTACTGGAAGCTCTTCTTCTGGAATTTCTCCTTCTTCCTCTTCCCCGCCAGAAAGCAGGAAAAAGGCTACAGCACCGATCACAATCAGCAGAACGACTGCTACGATGATCAGAATTAATTTTTTCTTGCCGCCGCCTTCTTCAGCCATGTCCTAGCTCCTGCAGAGTAATGAGTGCGTAATTGCAGAGAAATCTGCGAAAAAATGGGATTTTTTCCGCAAATGCAAGGTGCATGCAGTCTGCCAGTAAAGGGAATATACATCGCGGCGGTTCATAAATTTCACAAGCAAAGATTAAAGGACTCAGTTCGCAGCTACAATCCAGAACTTAGGCGCCCCTTGATAATACAAGGATGGGTACTTTTCTTTGGCAACCTGCAACATAGCTAGAAACTTTGGAACATAATTTTGTGGTTCCTCACGAAGTTTCAGATCCCAATAATTATCTTTCCCTTGCTGTTTCATGGTCTTGGCAAGGTAATTTGGCCCACCGTTATAGGCTGCAAGTGCTAAAGCCCAGTCGTAATCGAAACGCTTACCAAGACGTTCGAAATATTCAGCAGCCGCTAGTGTGGACTTTTTCCAATCATAACGGTCATCCACCAAAACACCTTGATCCAAATTAAATTCCTTGGCAGTGATATCATTGAATTGCCACATTCCTAATGCACCAGTTCTTGATTTGGCTTTCGCATCAAAACATGATTCTACCATAGGGAGATGAGCTAATTCTGGGGGCAATCGGCGATCATAAAAAACTCGATGAATGTATTTCAAGTATCCATTTTGTTTTGACCGCCGCAAGCAGGTTTCCACTGTCTTAGTTTTGCTGTAACGCTCGACGTATGAATCCACGCGGGCATTGTTCAGATTCCACAGCTCAGGACTTTTGTCTTTTATCCCGTATGATTGAGGTTCATAAGGTTTTGAACTAAAGGGAATGTTACTTCTGGGGCTTTTCCTAACAGAGCTACAGGAAGCTAACATTATGCAGACAACAACTATGCTGATACCTAATCTAACTATTGAACTGATTTTTACTTTTTCAGGGAGAACTACAGTGATTGAATCCATTAATTTGCTCCAGTTTAGAATCCATTCTGTGGAGAGTTGGTGAGTGCTGTAACTATCGTTACAAATAGAATTTCAATGTTTGAAATTTTTTGGAACAAGAATGTAAGTGCTTGATTCCAATAAAATTTATCATGGAAAGTGAGAATCTTTGAACATGATGCAGCAACTACACCACCTATGCTTAGGTCAGTTCCCGATACTACTTTGTGATTGCTATCTTAATTTAGTTCTGTAGAGAGAAATAATTATGGGAATTCAGCATTTTGCAGGGAATCAAAGTGTAGTCTGTTGATTCCTGGAGTTGAGTCATTGCAAAATTTCTTTCCAGAGACCCATCAAAGAGCCCGAAAACTGTGGAACCACTACCGGATACAGCAGCCGTTAGGGCGCCACACTCCAAGAGTAATTCACAAATCTGATTCAATTCGGGATAGCTGGGAAAAAGAGATTCATGGAACTGATTTTCGATTTCTGAGGCTAGCTCTGCGAGAGTATTGGGTGAAGCACTCGGGCTACACATTTTCGGTTTGCACATCCTGTAGGCTTTCACTGTGGATATGCTGAAAGAGGGAATAACCAGAAGAATTTCGCCCAAAGGGTAACTTGGCAAAGAACTTAAAATGTTTCCACGACCGGTTGCCAAGGTTGGCCTTGGATTCAGAAAAAAGGGGACATCAGAACCCAATTGATCCCCAAGTTCTTGCAGTTCTTTTTCAGCAAGAGGTTCATCATACCAGCGGTTAAGGGCGAGCAATGTTGCGGCAGCATTGCCACTGCCACCACCAAGCCCTCCTCCGGTTGGAATGTTTTTTTGTAGATGAATGATGAGGCGCACTGTCCTCCCTGAGGCTTCTTCAAAGAGCTTAAGTGCTTTCCAGACCAAATTCTCAGGCCCTTCCAGTTCTCGAAGATTGCAGCGAAAACTGAAGTGCTTCATTGAATGCTCTTGCAGAGTCAATTCGTCGAAAAAACTAATGGGAACCATGTGTGTGAAGATTTCATGGAAGCCATCTTCACGTTTGCTGAGAATTCGTAAAATAGTGTTGATTTTGGCTGGTGTAAGCAATCGCATTGGTTTCAATTGCATTCCACGATCAGCTCCCCGGGATCCGCAAAGGGAGCTGTCCTAAGCAGATTGTAGTTAGGACCACAAATTAACTCAGCTTTGCGATAGCAGTAGTTTGGGTGATTGGGACAATTTAGATGGTATTGCCGAACTTGTCGTGGGGTTTCAGCCATCTCTTTAGGAAGAGGTTCACATTCGATTTGGAAGGTTTGATAAAAAGGTAGGGGGCTCCACCGCGGCTCTCGCTCGCATCTTGTCAAAAGTGGTTCTGATGGCAAGCTTGCTTGACATGCAGTTAACATTATCAAAGCAATGTAGCAAAAATTCTTCATGGATTCTCTAAGTTCGAAAAACGGGCCTGATCAACTCCGCACATTTCTGTGCAGCACCAGCTTCCTGCTCAAGTAAGTTTTGGGCTCGCATACCAAGTTCTTTTGCTTTGTCGGGCTCTTTTAACAGGGGCATAATTAACAAACGAAGTTCCTCCGAATTTCGGACACTGTGAGCCAGTTTGTCTTCCACAAAACGAATTGCTGTCGAATAATTGTGGAAGCGCGGTCCAAAAATTGTTGGTAATCCAAATGCTGCTGGCTCCATGATGTTATGTACTCCCGTAGTGAAGGCCCCACCTACGA
>WTIF01000076.1 GCA_011522845.1 Deltaproteobacteria bacterium | reverse complement strand
TGGCCAATGTACCCTTCAATCTTTTCCTGAAAGACAGAGTCTTCCATAAACATAATGTGGGCATGGAAGATTGCGGCTTCATCAGGGCTCACTAAGCCTGAAAGTCGATCAATCAAGCCTAGGACATCTTTGATTGTTTGGTCCAGGGCAGTACGAAAAGCTTTGTTTTCTTCATGAATACTCCATGGAGACGTACGTACTGGTTCTTCCATTGAGCCTTGTTCAAGGACAAGTGCTTTTCCTAGCCCAACACCTTCGGCAACCGCTTGACCTCGAAGCGTAAGTGTTTGAGGCGCTCGGTGTGAGAAATCAACTAAAGTGTTGCTATCCAACTCCTTGATCAATAAAGCCTTGGAGACAAGGCCAGCAATTTGGGAGGCAATGGTTGTCATCAAACGTTCTTCATTTTCAGAAAAACTTCGACGTTTGAAGGTATGAACTGTAAGTACACCGATGGCGCGGCGGTAGATCAGAAGTGGGACTCCAAGGAAGGACTCGTAGACTCCCTCACCAATATTTGGAAATAACTTGAATCGAGGATGTCGGTGCATCTCGAGTACTTGTAGAGGACGAGATTCCTGCAGAACAAGACCGGTGAGCCCTTCGTCAGGTCTCATGCTGACAGCATCGACTGCCTCTGGGACTAAGCCGATTGTAGACTTCAGTCGTAGTTGATTTTCTTGTGCATCGTAAGCGTAGATCGCGCAGGCGTCGACCCTCATGCGCTCCGCGATCATTTTGGCAGTTAGTTGGAGTGTTTCGTCTGCGTTATGGGAGGTGGTGATGATTTGGCTTACGTCAGCCAAAATTTGTAAGGCAGCGTCCTGTGATAGATGGGTCTGATTCATTTCATATTAACTTGAAATCATAAGGCGTTCTCATCAATTTCACCGGTTCTGATTCGAAGCACTTTGTTCAGTTCATAAACAAAAATTTTTCCGTCCCCAATTTTACCTGTCTTTGCTTTGTCTTGGATCACATGGAGAACTTGTTCAAAATTTTCGTCTGACACAGCCACTTCTACCTTGATCTTCGGGAGAAAATCAATCTCATATTCTGCACCACGGTAGAGTTCTGTGTGGCCCTTTTGCCTACCAAAACCCTTTATTTCTGAAACAGTGAGACCTTTGATGCCAATTTCAGCTAAGCCATCTTTCACTTCATCAAGTTTGAAGGGCTTAATGATCGCCTCAATCTTTTTCATCGCTTACTCCTATATTGAACTTAGCAATTATCCTCCCCGGACTTCTAATTCTCTTCTCTTCAACGCTTGTGCCAGTGCATTAATTCTAAGCATTGATAAGGGTGTCAGGGAAAATTGGTGTTAGAGATTTGCCTAAAATTTAGACAGAATGCTAAATTCTTAAAGATCTCATGTTTTTTTCAACTCAATCCATTTTATCCAGTTTTATTTTCCAATCCATCAACAATCCTTGATTACTAGGCAGTGAATATTGTTTTTCATCAAGCCTGACTTGTACAACCTCAGTATTACCAATGGAGAGGGTATAAAACTCTTTAGCTGTTTCCCAACTTAGAAATTCTCCAGCCTTCAGATAATGAAGGGAAGGTTGTTCGTTATCCGATTGGACAGCTATCCAAACAGACTCTTCCGCGCGCAATTCAAGGACTGGAAAAATGGAAAGATTTTCTGTGATTGTTTGATCGTCTTCTAACGATTCTGACAGAATCGTTGGTTTGCTTTCTTCAGTTTCAACATCTTGTTCCATCGTTGGCTCAGTCATTTCATTTTGGCTAGTCTCAGATCCAGATCGTCTTTCTTGATCAGAAAAATTCTCATCATTTTTTGGTTCAGTGATGTCCTCGCTTGCCGCACCTAGCAGTGCCGGAGTTTGTGGTGCATCATTCTGCTCATTTTGATCTCTAGAAATAGAGTTTTCTTTCTCAGAGACATTAGTTCCTGTGCTAATTTCAATATTCTCAACTGAATCCCAGGAGTTCATTTGCCAAATCAGGAAAAGAGCAGCACACAATCCTAACCCAGAGATCCATTTGCGAGGATTAATACCATTTGTTTTCCTTTCTAACGAATCCAACTGAACAGGCGTAATTTTTTCTTCGGGTGCAATTTTTTGCTCAACAAATTCTTTAAATAGCTCTAATTCTGAGGGGGGTATCTGTAAAAACTGAATATAGGTCCTCAGAAAACCTCTCATGAAAACTCTGCCTGGTGGGGCCTCCAGATTTCCTTCTTCCAAATGTCGAAGAACCATTACGTCTAATCGCATTTGACTAGATACATCTTCCAAAGACCATTCTTGAGAAATTCGGTGATTGCGGAGAAGCTGGCCTAATTGCTGTTGATTCGAGATATTTTCGGAGGAAGTAGCCATTCAGGTTCTTTTGTCAACTTTCATGACTTGTTCATAAATCAAACGGACTTTCTCAGAGGTTTGTCCTAAAATACTTGGAATATTTTCGAATTGCCCTTGGCGGCGAAGAAGAGTTTCCAGATGCAACGTTTGAGCTTTGTTGAGATTCAGAGTGTTTACGGACTGGTCAAATAAAAGACGAAGAGCTGTTTCAATTTGCCTAATCCAGCGATAGGCTTTTTCTAAAAAAATAACGTCATCTTGGGAAATCAGCGCTTCCTTGCCAATCACTTCCAAAGCTTTCAGCGTCTCAGTAGTGCGTAATTTGGGAAAACTTTGGACGAACTTCAGTTGAAGATACTGTGTCAGAAATTCAATGTCTAGTAAGCCGCCCTTACCTTCCTTCAAGTTTTTTTGTTCAAAGGTCTCTCCTGACAGTTCTTCTTCTTTGCGTCCTCTCAGATGAGCAATTTTCAGATGCAGATCATCTGGAATTTCCCATTCATAAGCTGATTTTGATAACAACTTTTCTACAGATGCTCTCCACTTTTCATCTAAGTCCCCGCCTACTACCCGAGCTTTTATAAGCGCCTGATGTTCCCAAGGCTTGGATTGTTGATGGTAAGCAGCGAATGAACTGATCGTCGTCACAAGTACGCCTGCATTGCCAGAGGGTCTCAATCGTGTATCTAATTTGTATGCATACCCACAGCTAGTGACAGAGGACAGGAAAGATATGATCCGCTGAATCAATTTAGCGTAAAAGAGCTGATTGGATACCTGTAGATGTCCATCGGTTTCCCCAACACCTGAATACAGAAAAATAAGGTCTAGGTCAGAATGATAGGTTAACTCTTTCCCCCCAAGCTTCCCCATGCCAACAATACTGAATTTTGCAGATTCCCCATTTTCATCTCTCGGTATGCCATGGTGCTGAATGAGGTCGCGAAAACAAATTTCATAAGCCTTTTGAAGAACAATCTCAGCAAGTATCGTCAGGCCTTGACGTGCTTGATTGTATTCTAGGAAACCATCTAGTTCTGCACTACCTAAGAGGAAGGTTTGGGTATGCTTAAAGCGTCGAATCGCATCCAATTCCTCTTCTTGGTGAGTGCATTTACCTAAAGCCTTTTCAACTTCTTTCCTAAAAAAATCAGCATCAATTCGTAATTCTGTGGGCTCAAGTTTGTTCAATAAGTCTGTGTTTGTCAGTAGGTGATTCCACAAGGTATCACTGGTTGCAGCAATCGAAGCCAAGCGACTCCAAGAGGCAGGATGATGGCAGAGGGGGTTGTATTTCTCGAGTTGTGCTCCTATGGTTTCAAATAGTCGATAGAATCGCTTTTCTAGTAGATCCTGCCCTGATTGACTTAGGATAGGAGCGAGTTGCCTTGCCAGTGACTCAAGGAGCTGAGCCTCTTTCGGTCTGAAATTCCTGAGCCTTGTGCTGTTACGAAGGGCTGCCTCCACTTCAAGATGCTTCTGGTCAAACAAACCGCCAAAGATGCTGCGGACTTTTGCCATGGTGTTACGGAGGTGATGCAACATGTTCTGTCGATCAGCTTCTGCATTTGAAGAGTAGAAGCCCATCATCCGAGCAAAGCGCTGTTGCTCGAATTGAGTACTAGGCAAAGTGTGAATTTGCTGTTCGTCAATCATCTGCAATCGATGCTCAAACTTTCGCAAAACGAAGTAGCACTCTCTTAGTGTTCTCCCATCTTGAGCAGAAAGAACACCTGTTTCGGTTAATGCAGATAACGCCTTCAAGGTATTTTGTTCTCGTAACTCAGAACGAATCCCACCGTAGAGCAATTGAAAAATTTGAACAAAAAATTCGATCTCTCGAATCCCACCGATACCTAACTTTACATTGAGTTGATTCTCCCGAAGATGCTCTTTTTCAATCTTCTCTTTGATCTCAACAACGCCTCCAAGAAGATTTTCGTCGACACTTTTACGGTAAATATAGGGGTTGATTGACCTAAAAAACATCTCTGCAATTTCTTTGTCTCCAGCGACATAAGATGCCTTAATCAGAGCTTGTTGCTCCCAAAGTGCTGCCCTTGACCAGTAGTACGCTTCTACCTGTTGTAATGGCAAAACTAGAGCTGAGGTTTCACCGCCAGGCCGCAAGCGCATGTCGACACGAGCTAAAAAACCTTCTTCCGTGTGCTCGGTACACCACTCAATAAAGGTTCTAGCAATTTTTTGACGCAGCTTTTGATCTTTTGCCTCATCGCCAGTGATGGGATTTTCATCATGAACAAATATTAGATCAACATCGGATGAATAGTTTATTTCTTGGCCGCCCAACTTGCCCATGCCTAGAATGAAAAAAGGCGGTCGTACCCCATTTCCCAGCAGATCTTTGCTGGAGAGTTCAAATTGTTGAGCCTCCAAAGTGGCTGCACGAAATGCCCAGTCAAGTATGATTTTTGTCAACGATGTGAGTTCTGCTAAAATTACTTCGTCTGATGCGAGATTTAGCAAATCACGGAGTGTCAGTCGGTAATATTCTTGGTATTTGAATTGGCGGAGGAGATTTTTTAATTCTTTGGGATTCCAGATCTTTTGAGATTGAATTCTGCTAATCAAACTCTTTGATAGTTCGTCATCAAGTCTGGGTTGATCTAAATTGTTCGATTCTCTTAGCTCCCTAATCCAACTTGGGTAGCGAATTAATCTTCTTGAGAGAAAATGGCTGTACCCCAGTACAGCTAAAGATTGATTTACAACTGGTTCATCTCCTTCAAGGCAAGCGGGAAAATATTCCAGAAGGCTATTCAGATCAGCTATTGCCTGGTTTGGAAATGGAGAACACACAATCCATGACTTTAATTCAGGAGAGACTCTTGAACCTCTCTTAGAAATTGATTCAAATCCAGAACTTATTTGTTCGATATGATCAGGTTCTAGCATGAATGTAGGGTCTCTTCATTTGGGTGTTGCAATCCCAATTTGTCCCAGGGATTTATCTTTGCCAGTTTCAAGAGTGGAAAGTCTAAAAACAGCTTTGTTCACTTTTTGCAAAACGCTTTCGAATCAATAAAATTCCTACAGATTCATTGTCGGACATGAATAAATTTAAGCTTCAAACAGCGCTGAAAGTTCGCGAGAGATTGGAGAAACTATACCAAAAATCTTTTGCCGAACAAGTACAGGTCACTCAGAGATTGACAGATCAACTAAATATTTTGGAAGAAGCATTCCAAGAAAACAGTTCTGCTGTCGATCTTGCTAAACGAAATGGCTTCACGATCGCAGATCTGGTTAGAGCGAATGGATTCGGCCAGCGGCTGAAATATCACCAATCGGTTGTGCAAGATCAAATGACTGAACAGCAAGAACTCATGGAACGTCGAAGACAAGAACTGGTTTCGGCAACTCAGCAGAAGCGTGTCTTGGAGATTTTGCGTGAGAAGCATGCACTCAGAGAGAGGGAGAAGCTTCAAAGAGAGGAGACTTTTGAGTTAGACGAAGTTTCACTGAATCTAAGACGTTATCGTCAGGAATCCTAATCCGAATTAGAACACTTTAGCCAATGTTTCTTTATTCACATCGTATTTCTCTTCCACTTGTGATGCCCTTGCTGCTTGGCTCTCTTCTGATAGCAAGGCCCGCTTATAGCATTCCGACGACTCTTGAAGAAGGGCAGCAGTGGATTGGGGAAATATGTGCAGATTTCGGGATTGAATTCTGTGCGTATGTTCCGAAGGAAGATGAGGCTGATGCAAAAAAACCTCTGAGGCTGACAGCTACAGAGCGTCAGGTTCTTACGAGATTGGTTGAGCAGCAGGAAAATCTCGAGAGGAGAGGGCGTGATCTTGATCGCCGCGAAACCCAATTACAAGCCCTTCAGGAAGACGTTCAACGACAGATAGTTCAACTTGAGCGAATACAACAGGATATTGAACAGTCGATTGAAACGAAAAAAGCCCAAGATATTGAACAGCTTGAAAAAGCTGTTTCTTTCTACACACGAATGGACCCTGCAGCCGCAGCTTTGTCAATAGCAAATTTAGATCAAAAAACTGCTGTAAATATCTTGATGAGAATGAAAGACAAGCAAGCATCTGCAGTACTTGAAAGTATGACTGCAGAACGTTCCTCAGAATTGATAGATGCAATTGCGCGCAAGCGCTAAAAATTTGGAGCCCAAAAGATGATTGATGCCTTACAACTAGCTCCCACTTCTAGTAAATCTCCGTTGGCAAAGAAACCTGAGCCGTACAGTAGCTCATTCAAAGAAACTTTGCGGCAGGCAGATGGTTCAGACAAAGAATATTTGGAGACAAGTTCAAATGTTCGTGATCGTGAAGAAACTAGGCCCGACAGCCGAGATGAGATTCGTAGAAAGGTAGCTGAAGGTAAGGAGAGCAAAGGTGATCATCGCATCAAAATTGTTGACTCAGATGAGGAGATGCCGAGGGGACCTGAAGAAATAGCTGTTTTAGAAAGAGCTTTGCGAGCACTGGATGAGAAAGCAAAGGAGCTTGAATTTGATGACAGTGAACTTGTTGGTGGCCTCACTGAAGAACAATCTGCTGAACTGGCTAGATTGCGAGCAATGATCGAAGGTGTATTGAGTGGTGAAGAACCTTCTCAAGAATTAATCGCTGAAGATCAAGAAGCCTTTGCTTTACTTCTAGCAACTTTGAACCTAGAAGAAGGTGATGCAGCCAGACTAGAGCGCGATCTTGGATTTACTGGATTTGGCGAGCCAACTGGAGAGGAAGTTCGCAGTGACGGTAGTATCGCTGTAAACGGTTTTGGTAGTGGTTCTAGTTCTTTCGCTAATGATCCAAATCTCAGCAGGCTACAAGCGAAAGTTGGGGATACTCCAGAAAGTGGGAATCCTGATCTTGAACTAGTAGCCCTCAAAGAACGTAAAAATTTGATGAATTTGACAGAAGCGCAGAAAGCTGAAGAACTTGACCCCAATGATCCTAGATTCAATTCCGGCACAATTGATCCCGAACGCGCTGAAATGAGCATCGAGGAACAAATCCAGATAGCGAAAGCAAATCGCCTTGTGAATCAAGAATTGGAAGCAGCTACGAAAGCAGCTTTTTCTAAGCAAGAAATCTTAAAAAATTCATCAGAATTAGCGATTCAGAAAGATTTGACGCAGCAACAAAAGCTTGAAGAAATCCTGATGCACCAACACGTCGAAGGAAAGAATCTTGAGGCAGAACAAACTCTTGAGTCTCTAAAAGCTCAACAAATGATTCTTGGGGGAAATGCTTCTAATAGTGCTAATTCCATCGACCATGCTCGCTTAGCCACATCAATGAGTGGAGTGAACGCCATTGCCTTGGAAATGCAACAGCAGAGGGAAAATGCGAGTGCAAGAGATTTTCTCAACAATGGTGAACAGGAATCAAACAATTCTGGCAATCTTCCCCAAAGCCAACTCTCAAAAATTGCATCAGCGACTGACGCCAAATCTGCGAATGGTATGACCTTTGCGCAAGTCCAGGATTTGTTGGCAGAATCTCCTTTTGATATGTCTCAACTGACACGCAATCTTCGGAAAGGTAGAGAAGGAGAATCCCAAGAAGTGACGCTGCGTTTGCGCCCCGATGAATTGGGGACATTGACAATGAAAGTTAAGCAGCTTGGCGATCGATTGCAGGTTGAAATGCAGGTTGAGAATCCTCACGTGAAACAACTTGTTGAATCAGATCTGGAACAACTTCGAAACCGTTTCCTTGATAAAGAATTTAACTTCTCAGAAATGGAACTCACTGTGAATATTGATGCACGTTCTGACGCTGATTCACAGGCGTTTGAGAATCAGGGCCGTTATCAGGAGGATACAACAGCAGCTAGCCAGAAGCAGAAATTGAATGCTGCTCAGGAGAGTACTTCAGTAGTTCGTCCACAAACCCGCTCAGACGGCAGCTTGAACCTCTATGCTTGATGCAAAAAGGAGATTTTGATGAATATCAATGATGTCAATCAAACTATTAACGTTGCGCAGACATCTCAGCGTCAACTGGCAACTAGCAATTCAAAAGATGGTAAAGAACTTGGTAAGCAGGACTTTCTGAATTTGCTCATGACTCAAATGTCCCATCAAGACCCAATGGATCCAATGAACACGGATAGCATGATGCAGCAGATGGCTTCGCTGGGTACAGTAGAACAACTACAAAATCTAAATGCCAAGACCGATTCATTACTGAATTATCAAGAACAACTGATGCGTTCTGGTTCTGCTGGCTTCTTAGGTAAAGATGTAGAAGTTCAAGCAAACGAAATCCAACTGATGAATGGAGCATCCGCTCCGATTTCTTATGAATTAGTCGGTGATGCGGATGAAGTTGTTCTTCAGATTATGAATGACGTTGGTGATGTTGTTCGTCAAATCCCTCAAGAGGCAAGGAGTCAAGGCCACCACAATGTGCTTTGGGATGGCATGGACAACGAAGGTGATCCTCTATCTGACGGTACTTACTCGGTTAACGTAGTTGCCAGAACACAAGAAGGAGCAATAGTCGACACCCTCCTCTCAAAGTCTGGACAAGTACAGGATATCCGATTTGAGGGAGGAGGCACACAAATCAAAGTGAATAATGAGTGGATCTCAACAGGAGACATCCAAGGCCTGGGAGATAAAACAGATCGCAGATTCGCACAAGCCCAGCCAATGCCCCTGCACACAGAACTGCAACTTCGTCAAGCTTATGGCCGCTTAAGAGACCAAGAATAAATTCTTTTCCCGTAGCCACTAATTAGGAGCAATTCATGGCACTACTTGGATCATTGCAAACAGGCGCCAGCGGCGTTCGAACTCACGGAAAAGCGATGGCTGTCGTTGGCAACAACATCGCAAATGTGAACACTTTTGGCTTCAAAAGAAATGAGGTTGCCTTTGAAGATGTAATGGGGAATGAATATCCTCAGGGAGCATCTTTTACTCAGGTCACTAATGGCGTAAAAATTGGTGCGGTGAAGCAAGATTTCACTCAGGGGACTTTTGAAAATACCAGTTCTCATACGGACATGGCTATCGGTGGAAATGGTTTTTTCACACTGATCAATCCTAGATCAGGCCAAGAAATTTACAGCCGTAATGGTCAATTTACTTTTGACAAAGAGGGCTTTCTTTCAACTGAACGCGGAATGCGTGTACAGGCAATTGAAGTTGACCGAAACACCAAAGAAAGCAAGGGACTTCCTGGATCTTTGAAAGTTTTAGGATTAGTTGATCCCCCTCAGGTAACAGGAAACGGAGCAGACGGTACCGGAATTCGAGTATCAGCAAATTTGGACTCAAATGCAGTAATCAAGGATGTTCCTTTTGATCCGACGAATGTACGTGATTCAATGTACAACTTCTCAACATCGGTGACGGTCTATGACAGATATGGTGATCCACATACCGCCACAGTCTCCTTCAGAAAACGTCCTGACTTGCCAGAGCAAATTGATCCAGCTACAGGCCAGCCAATTCCCGGAACAGGTGTAATCAATCAATGGGAATACTATCTGATGTTTGATGGTGGTTCCATCGGGCAGATGCCTGGAAACCAAATCGCTGTTGGTGGTGGCTTCCTGCAATTCACTGAAGATGGAAAGTTGATCGCAGCAACAAGTGGTAGCTTTGAAGCTCAACCCGGAGGTGTAGATGCTCAAGGTAATCCACTGCCCTCGGGTCCTCCTAGATTAGTTCCGCAACCTGTTGACCCTGAGACAGGGGTGCCTCAATTCGCAGTACCCTTCAATGGTGAAACTCCCGTTGTGCTTGGTGTTCACTTGGGAGATGGTTACAACCCAGATGATCCTACAGACCCAAGAACCGGACTAGATGGCTTGACACAGTTTGCTGGCCAATACTCTGTTAGCAAAGCCAACGCAGACGGCAATCCCTCTGGACAATTAGAAAATATCTTTGTAGAACCAGATGGCACGGTAAATGGAGTGTTTGATACAGGATACAGTAGACCGATTGGCAGACTGATCCTGACAAAATTTGATAACCCCGGCAAGCTAATGCAGATTGGCGATAACATGCTTCAAGAGTCTCTTGGGGCAGGCAAGAAGGTCGCAGGCGAACCCGGAACACCAGGATTCGGAGAGGTGCGTAGCAAGAGTCTGGAGCAATCCAATGTGGATTTGTCTCTAGAGTTTGTGAAAATGATCGAATCGCAAAGAGCTTTCCAAGCGAATGCGAAGACTGTCACCGCAACTGATGAAATGATTACGGATCTGGTGAATATGAAGAGATAATTCTTGAGGCCTCTGTAGAGGCCATCAACCCATAATTTGCAGCCATGTTGAAACTTTCCATGGAACTTAATCTCCTGAGAAAGCCATTATTGATGGCTACTATTTTAGTTGGGCTGCAGACCGGAGTCATGGGACAGACAACGGATGCCCAAAATCAGGTAGATCAATTTTCTGCCATAAGCATGGAAGCACAACGGTTAATTTTTGAAATGTCACAGATTGAAGGTGACAGAGCGAAAGGCATTGCCCTCAAAAGGCCGATAAGGAAAAATGTAGGGCGGTTCGGCAACACAATTGAGTATAAATCTCCGCGAAGAAGACCAAGTTCGTCACGGAAATTGATAATTGGCCGATCACAGTCTTATATGTCCGCAATTCCTTAATTTTTGCTACTAATATCGCTCAAAATGAGATTAGCCGCATTCAAATAGTCCGTCCGCCCAACAACCGGCCTTCCTACTACCAAAAGATTAGCACCTTCTGACACTGCTTCAGCAGGTGTCATAGTCCGTTTCTGGTCCTCTGCGTTATCCTTGAACCCACGAATACCTGGGCAAACTCTTAATAAAGTTCTGTTCGGATCTATTTGATCAAGAAGATATAAGTCCTGTGGAGAACAGACAACCCCAGCAATTCCTGTTTTACTAGCTTCTCTAAAAAGCTTGAGGAGGGTTGCAGTCGGGGACCCTCCATAAATTCTATGACACTCATCTGGTATCGCGGAAGTTAAGAGAGAAACCCCTAGAATTCCCACCCCTTTGTCAGCAATCTTTTCTAGTGTTGATCGACCCATTGAGAGGTGAACAGTTGCTAAGTCAACATTCAAACTCGAAAGCCAAGCGACAGCATTTTCGACCGTATTCGGAATATCATAAAGTTTGAGATCGACAAATACTTTTCCAAATGTTTTTAGTTCCTTAATCCATTCAGCTCCAGCAAAAGTCAGCGAGTGACCAATTTTAAAACCCCACAACCCATTTGGTTGTAAATGGGACAAGTCACCCGCCACCTTTAAAGCTTTGTCGGGGGCCATGCCATCCAGTGCAACAATCAATTCACTCATAAGTGGGCGCCTGTGATTGGTAAATGAAATTCTCTAGCCTCCTGCAAAGTGGTCAGTGAGTAAACGGGTACGTTTTTTACAGCTAGTCTACTTGGAGAACGTCGATCCACTCCAACGAAAATCGCTGCAAATTTAGCATCAAAAGCCCTCAGAACTTTTTCCATTCCATCAATTTTTGTCGATGCACTCGTAATCACATCATCTACGAAGACTATAACATCTTCACTTGTGGGAACCTTTCCAACAAAGCTTCCTCCGTCTCCATGTTTCTTCTCCTCTTTACGGTCGAATAGATAACCAACGTCTTTACCTCGAAGTTCAGCCAATTCGACGGAGACAGCACAAGCCAGGGGTATCCCCTTATAGGCGCTACCATAGATCAAATTACAATCTGGAATTTCTAGCTGAATGGCTTTAGCCAAAAATCTAGAAAGTTTTCTGAGCTTGTTTCCTGAGTTGAATGATGAGGAGTCAAAAAAAACATCTGACTTACTTCCATCTTTCAAAGTAAAATCACCAAATTTGAAGGCTTGGCACTCGACTGCAAATTTCAAGAAGTCTTGCCCTAAATTCTTCTGCAACTTATTCATAAAACTCGGTTATCCTAAGAAGTGATTTCGAGAGCAAATTATATTTACTTGGGTAATTTCTCAATCATGCACTAAGATTGCGTTTTTCCAGTGCTTTCAGTAACTTGATTTCTTTTATCTGGGGCAGAATCGGAACTGCACCTTGAGAATATATTCTTCTAGCCAGAGAAAAATGATGAGCCAACATCGTTTCGAAACCCTTCAATTACATGCCGGCCAAGTACCTGATCCTACCACAAAATCCCGTGCAGTCCCGATCTACCAAACTACTTCTTATACTTTTGACAATGCAGAGCACGGAGCGAACCTATTCGCTTTAAAAGAGTTTGGAAATATTTACACTCGGATCATGAATCCTACTACGGATGTTTTCGAGAAGCGAGTCGCAGCACTAGAGGGAGGCGTTGCGGCTCTAGCAACAGCATCAGGGCAATCAGCTCAATTTCTTGCACTAACAAACATCATGGAGACAGGTGACAATATTGTCAGCACATCCTTTCTCTATGGAGGAACATATAATCAGTTCAAGGTTTCCTTCAAGCATCTTGGTTTGGGTGTTCGTTTTGCCGATGGAGACGGAGTAGATAGTTTTGCAGAGAAGATTGATGAGAAGACAAAGGCAATTTATATCGAAACGATGGGTAATCCTAGATTCAATATTCCTGATTTTGAGGGGTTGGCCCGCCTTGCAGAAACGAATGGTATCCCTCTAATTGTGGATAATACGTTGGGTGCTTGTGGAGCCTTGTTTCGGCCAATAGATTATGGTGCAAACGTTGTGGTCGAATCCGCAACAAAGTGGATTGGAGGCCATGGGACCAGTATCGGTGGGGTCATAGTAGATGCAGGAAACTTCAATTGGGGGAATGGTCGCTTCCCATTGTTTACAGAACCATCTGAGGGTTACCATGGAATGAAATTCTGGGAAGTCTTCGGAACAGGTGGCCCAGTTTGTCAAATGCTTGGACTCCCTGCTGAGTTGAATATCGCATTCATCATTAGAGCTCGAGTAGAAGGCCTGAGGGATTACGGAACAGCATTGAGCCCATTCAACTCCTTCATGTTGCTCCAGGGCTTGGAAACGTTATCTCTACGTGTGGAAAGACATAATGAAAATGCTCAGTCTTTGGCAGAGTGGCTTGAAGTTCACCCGGCGGTAGAATCTGTAAGCTATCCCGGATTGCAAAGTAGCCCTTACCATGAACTGGCTAAAAAATATATGAGCCAGCGTGGTCACGGAATGATGCTCTCCTTCACCATGAAAGGCGGCTATGAGCAGGCGGTGAAATTTATCAATGGACTTGAATTAGCCAGTCACCTTGCAAACGTTGGAGATGCCAAGACATTGGTTATTCACCCTGCTTCAACGACCCATCAACAGTTGAGTGAGCAAGAACAGAGGTCGGCCGGTGTGGAGCCAACAATGGTTCGCGTATCGGTTGGCCTTGAGCACATTGATGACATTCGTGAAGACTTCCAACAAGCCTTTGATAAAGCTGCTGCTTAACTTATTTTGGGGGCGGGGTTCATTCTAATCCCGCTCTTCACCTTTCCTAGCTACACACTCAGATATCAACCCATATTAATGACTCTAGTCATCAATCGGTCAAATCATAATCTTCCGCTCATTCGGCAGGAGCGTATTTCTTGGATTACACCTGAGGACGCTGAGCGTCAGGATATTCGTCCATTGAGAATCGGTATCTTGAATATCATGCCCTTTGGTAAGGACTACGAGTTCAATCTCCTCCATCCGCTGGGATTGTCTATTCTTCAAGTTGAGCCGGTTTGGATTCGTTTGGAATCACACGAGTATTCATCAGGTGATCAACAGCACATGTCTGACCTATATCAGACCTATGAAAAAGCGACGCAGTTATCCAGGCTGGATGGCCTGATTGTTACAGGCGCTCCAGTTGAAAAAATTCATTTTCATGAAGTGCGCTACTGGAGTGAAATTTCAAAGATTATTCAAGACTCTCGATTAAATTGTCCCAGTACTTTGGGGATTTGCTGGGGAGCTTTTGCTCTGGCTTTTTTGCTCGGAGTGGACAAGTTGACCTACGATAACAAGCTATTTGGCCTCTTTAAACTGCAGAATCTTGATTCTGGACACCCTATCACAGGAGAACTGGACGATGAATTCTGGTGTCCACAAAGTCGCTATGCGGGCATTGACGATAGCCTGATGGAAGGAGCACAAAGGGATGGAAGATTAAATCTACTAGCCCATGGAGAAAGGGCTGGGTATTCAATTTTTGAAACTCCTGATCATCGATTCGTGATGCACAGTGGCCACCCAGAGTACAATTCAAGGCGAATTGTTTACGAGGCTGAACGTGATAAATTAGCAGGGGATGTTTTGCCACCAGAGAACTTTGATCTGAATAATCCGGTCAATTGCTGGCGGGGCCATCGCAATACCTTTTTTACCCAGTGGTTGAAGTTCTGTTATCAGCAGATCAGCATGCCAAGGTGAGTGTTGAACAGAGATCGGCTTCTAGGTGATTAGTCATCGTCGAAAGATGACCCAGAGCGCTCCACTACCCCCCCAGCGAGGTGGGGCTTCTCGGACCTGGGCGATATACTTTTTCCCATTTTTTAACAGCCATTGCTCTACGGTCTGCTTAAGCACAGGGCCAGCTTGCGAACGGTTGCCTTTACCAGTAACAATCAATAGTGAGTCAAGTCCGTGCAAAGCGCCGTAATGTATGTAATTCTCCACCAGCATTAAAGCTTCTTGTCGATTTTTACCATGGAGATCGAGAGTTTCGTCAGGGGCCGTATGGCTTTGAAAAGCTTTGCGAGAGGTCTTTACTTTACTTGATTGAGGTTGCCGCTCAGGCAAAAAACCTAGGTCTGAATCTTCCTCTTTGTCAGGAATATCGCCAATATTGGTAAAGATCTGATCCATCCAATTTGATTCTGTCGTTGAATCATCGAAGGAAAGGCTGGATTTTCTTGGATTGTGAGGTGGGTTGGTTTTGGACTTCAATGAGACCTCCTGACCAATAAGGTAAGGGATACAGGGACAGATGCCCCTGATCAAATGTCTCAGAAATAATAGCGGGCGGCGAGTGCGTTGTAAAATCCTTGTTCTGTGCTGCCGAGGCCTTGCTGACGTCGGAGCCCAAGTTCTACAGACAAGCCAACATTAGGGTAGTTGATAGGGAAAAATTCCGAACCAGTGAAGAGCCTGAAGAGGGTACCTCGCTCATCTTCTTCGCTTTCGAAGCCGGCTCCTGCCCCGAGAAAGAGATTATGTCCGCCTTCATTCAGAACTACACGAGCGAATCGGCCTTCTAATGAGAAATGAGTGATGTCCATTGCTTCATGGTAGCCAATCAGCAACTCTAGAGAATCGATAGGGCTGAGCCAGTTCTTCAAACTAATTCGTTCTTCTGGGACAGCGGATGGACGGTAATGAAGGCCAATTCCAAGCTTTCGGGCAAGATTTCTCTCAGCAGCGTCAAATTCAATCAGGCGAATGTCCACTCTTTCAACCTTGAGAACACCGAACCCTCGATCTGACTCAAGGTAAAGCATTTGCTCGTCCATACCCTGAATACGGCCACTCAGTGATTCCCCGCTGTTGAGGTGAACCACGGCTCCATATGCTGTGGCTGTCAAGGTCCATCCGATGAGCAAGACCAGCAGCAATCGTAGTTTTGAGAACATTCTACCTCTCTGAATGATCGTAACAAACCGATGAATCCAACACCGGCGCAGTGACAGATTTCCCGACTCATGCAATAGATGCACCGCCTTTTTTCCGTGCCTTGACACTCTGTGCCATTGGGGCAATTTTGGGAAGTTTCCTACAAGCTGCGTTAGATCGCAGACGAATCCGCAAAAAACAATTTCATCTCGGTGGTGGTGATCAATTTGCTCAAAGATTAAAAAAATTGAATAGTTTTTTTCCGTCTAGATCTTTCTGTTTTGCTTGTGGGAGTCAACTAGCTTGGTATGACAATATTCCGATTTGGTCTTATTGCTGGTTACAAGGCCGATGTCGTCAATGTAGAGTACCATTCAGTAATAAATCATTTTTTATGGAACTTGGGTTAGGTTTGGGGCTTGGCCTTTTAGGCTGGAGCATCAAAATAAGCTGGTTGCTTGGAGCCTTAACATTTTTCTGGGTGATCGTTTGGACGGTCTTTTTAAATGCACCATCCAGGCGTGTGGTGAAATCGAAGTAAAGTTTTGCACAAGAATTAATTGGAGATGATTGAGTGAAGATCATTCCTGCGATTGACTTAAAAAATGGCCGTTGTGTTCGTTTGATTCAGGGGAAAGAAGATCAGGAAACAGTATATGGAGAGGACCCAGTTGAAGCAGCTCTAAGTTTTGAAGACCAAGGTGCTGAACAAATTCATCTAGTAGACTTGGATGGCGCTTTCCGAGGTGAATCCAAAAACCTGGAGCAAGTGGAACGAATTGCACAAGCAGTCAAAGTCCCTCTAGAACTGGGTGGTGGTATTCGAAGTCTAGATGACATATCAAGAGTTTTCGACTTGGGAGTGAGTTTCGTGATTATTGGAACGATTGCTGTGAAAAATCCGAAAATTTTAGAGGAAGCAATCGAAAGATTTGGAAATCAACTAATCTTGGGGCTTGATGCTAAAGATGGAAAAGTGGCTGTCTCAGGTTGGGTAGAGATCACAGAATTCAGTGATGAGGAATTTGCAATTCAGTGGAAGCAATTTGGTATCGATAGGGTGATTTATACTGATATTGCCCGTGATGGAATGTTGACAGGTCCAAATTTGAGTTCACTCCGGAGGATGGCGATATCGACTGGGCTGAAAGTAACAGCCTCTGGGGGAGTTTCTTCACTTGATGATTTAAAACAACTGGCGGAATTAGAGCGAGACGGAGTGGATGAAGTGATTGTGGGCAAGGCAATCTATGAAAGGCAGTTGGATTTGCGAGAAGCGTGTTTGTGGCTGAAACAACATGCGGCTTGAACTGCTTAAATATGCAAAGAGAAACTGATATTTTCTTGAAGAGTTACCATTTTAAATATTTTGATGATTCCAATTTGATCTTCAGAGGAATAGTCTCTAATAGATCAATTTGATCAATCGCTTTGGGTTGTTCAGGATCAGTAAATTTCGAAATCAGGAGTTAGTGAATGGAGATGCAATACAGAAGGTTGGGACAAGCAGGAATCAAAGTGAGCGTTTTGTCTTTCGGATCCTGGGTTACTTTTGCCAAACAACTCCCCTTGGATAATGCTCTCACATGTATGCAAGCAGCACATGATGCAGGAGTGAACTTCTTCGACAATGCAGAGGCTTACGAAAAAGGAGAATCCGAAAAATTGATGGGACAAGCTCTAAAAGAACTTGGTTGGGCCCGTGAAACTTATTTGGTCTCCACGAAGTTTTTCTGGGGAATCGTGCCGGGGGTCAATACGAAAAACACCTTGAATCGAAAGTACCTCAGACAAGCTATGGATCGCTCGCTTGAACGCTTTGGTCTGGATTTCATTGATCTCGTTTTTTGCCATCGTCCTGACCCCGAAACTCCGATTGAAGAAACCGTCTTTACCATGTCAGAAATGGTTAGCTCCGGGAAAGCTCATTATTGGGGTACTTCCGAATGGTCTGCACAGGAATTGTTGGAGGCCTATGAAATTGCTGAAAAATATCACCTTCACAAACCGACGATGGAACAACCTCAGTATCATCTTTTTCATCGTGAAAGATTGGAGGAAGAATATGCTCCACTTTTCAAAAAATATCAGATGGGCACTACAATTTGGAGTCCCCTTGCCTCAGGTATGCTAAGTGGAAAATATCTGGATGGTATTCCGGCTGATAGCCGAGCCAACCTTCCTGGATATGAATGGCTCCGAGAGAAACTAACGGATCAGACTACCTTGAATAAGGTCAGGAAGCTGAAAGTCATTTCAGATCGACTAGGTTGTTCTCTCTCCCAATTAGCCCTGGCATGGTGTGCGAGTAATCCAAACGTTTCCACCGTCATTACCGGAGCAAGTCGGGTGGAACAAGTCTATGAAAATATGAAATCTCTCGAAGTATTAGAGATGATTACTTCTGAATTAAAAAATGAAATCCAAGAAATTGTAGGCTGATTAGGACTGTTAAATTAGAGTCTGATAATAATACTTTCATCAATATCCGGAGAGAGAAGACTATGAACTTGAAAAAAAAGTTTCTTGGAGTTTTCGCAGGTACATTTTTATCAACCACAGTTTTAGCAAACAGCTTTACGCTTCAACTGCTTCATTTTGCCGATATCGACGGTAATGAGCAAAGTGCTTTAGCAAGTGTTGATGAGTTTGCAGCTTTGGTCGGTGCTTTCAAAACTGACCCAGTCTATGGACCCAATACACTTTTTGTCAGTTCAGGTGACAATATCCTCCCTGGTCCAAGGTTTTATGCAGCCGAACAACGGCCAGTTAGAAACTTAACTGGTTCTAATGAACCCGGACACGCAGATATTGCGCTTCTGAATGAAATGGGTGTTCAAGCGTCTGCGTTAGGCAATCATGAATTTGATGTAGGCCCTGGAGAATTGGCTGATGCAATTAAAGCAGATGGTACCTATACAGCTCAGTTCCCATATTTAGCAATCAATATTGACTTTTCTAAGGATGAAGATTTTCAAATTGGCGGAAATGGATTAATGATCAATGACTTGGCTGGCAAGGTTGCTGGTTATGCTGTGGCAAAAGTCGGTGGCGAATCTATTGGTCTGATTGGAGCTGTGACTCCTACATTACCTTTCATTAGTAGTCCATATGGTCTTGATGTCAGCCCTCCACCAACCTCTTCCATGAAAGAACTGGCTCCCATTATTCAAGAGGCAGTCAATTCTCTTCAAGCAAATGGAATTAATAAAATCGTACTCTTGTCTCACATGCAACAAATTGAGTATGAGAAAGAGTTAGCGAATTTGCTTAAGGGTGTAGACATCATTGTTGCAGGTGGTTCTGACACCAGAATGGGTGATTCGAATGATCAATTATTTAGCAATGATTTAGTGACGGATAAAGCTTTTGCGGAGCATTATCCATATAAGACCACTGATGCGGATGGTAACCCGATCATTGTTGTCAATGTTGATGCTGACTATAAATATTTGGGTAGGTTAGTAGTCACTTTTGACGAGAAAGGTCATGTTCAACCAGATTCAATCGATCCTCAGGTGAGCGGAGCATATGCAGCAACTGAGGAAGTTGTAAATTCGGTTGGGGGTGTTCGCAATGTTGGGGTGATTGCAATCAGAAATGCAGTTCAGGAGGTCATTAAGAGTCAATTTGGGAATGTCGTTGGCTACACAAAAGTATATCTAGACGGGCGCCGTGGCAAAGTCAGAACAGAAGAAACCAATTTAGGTAATTTGAGTGCAGATGCAAATTTGTGGTACGCAAATGAATTGAGTGAAAAAACAGTCCATCTCTCTTTAAAAAATGGTGGTGGAATAAGAACAGGGATTGGTTCAGCACTAGTTCCCCCCGGTGTCACAGATTACAGCAAAGCTTTATATGCTCCTCCAGCAGCAAATCCAGAGGCTGAGACTTCTGAGGGAGCCGTAAGTGAAGGGCATTTAAGGGCAACTTTACGCTTTGACAATGGCTTAGTTGTGGTTTCCGTTACCGCTTCGGAACTAAAAGATTTATTGGAGAACGGGCTTGCGGACACCGAGATTGGTAGGACACCTGGTCGCTTCCCCCAGGTTGCTGGAATGAAATTTAGTTATGACACTACTATGAAGCCAAGAATAACTTCGGGTTCCGGTCAGCGGGTAAGATCCTTGGAGATTCTAAACTCAGATGGGACTGTCATGGATACGATTGTCAAAGATGGCGATATTGTAGGTAACCCGGATCGGAGATTCAATATGGTAACTCTTAACTTTTTGGCAAACGGAGGAGATGATTATCCTTTTAAAGAATTGAGTGCGCCAAATCGGTTGAATTTATATGCTGGCAGGGGTTATGGGGAAAAAGTAGACTATCCAAATGCGGACACCACAAAGGACCCTGGCCGTAATTCTAAATTCAGTTACACGGGTGGAGAACAGGACGCCTTCGCAGAATACATGTCCGCATTTCACTCTAATTTGTCAGAGGCTTACAGCTTAAAAGAACAGAATATCCAACAAGACAAAAGAGTTGTAAAGTTACGTTAGTAAAAAACATGCAAATCTTATTTGAACCAAAGTTATGGTTTTGTATGTAACGCTGAACAAACAATTTAGACTCATTAATCAATCGTCGCACCCCCATCAATGACGAGGTGGGCACCTGTTACGAAAGATGCCTCGTCAGAAGCGAGAAAGAGAATGCCATTGGCGATCTCGACGGGCTCTCCCATTCGCTTCATGGCAGAATCTTGACCAAAAAGCTTTCTGCCCTCCTCGACGCTAATCCCGATGTATTTCATATGATTTTCACTAGCTTGAGTGAAAATTGCTCCGGGGCAAACACCATTGACTCGTATATTTTCCGAAGCTAGATCTAAAGCTAGACAGCGAGTCATTTGCATGATCCCACCCTTAGAAGTGTTGTAGGGTACAAAAGCGGGTTGGGCAATGAAAGAGCTTACGGAAGCTACGTTGACGATGGCTCCACCGCCATTGGCACGCAGATGCGGCAAGACCGCCTGAACCATGTTGGCGTAACCGATGATGTTGACTCCCAAGACCTTTTGCCAGTCCTCTGCGGTCGTCTCTTCAATTTTGCCAAAAACAAATGCTGCTGCGTTATTGACAAGGATCTGAAGACTTCCAAAGGACGAAATTGTGGCCTGCACGACTCTTTCAATCGCTTTTGGGTCAGACACATCAGCTTGCTGGTATTCTGCCTGACCCCCTGCTTCTCGAAGAATTTGTGTGGTCTTCTTGGCATCCTCTCCGTTGACATCAACAACCATTACCTTGGCGCCTTCTTCAACAAATCGAAGGGCTGTTGCTTTACCGATTCCTGCACCTGATCCGGTAATGATCGCGTTCTTATCTTTTAACCTCATATCTACCTCTGTGCTAATTCGTTCAGCTTAAGCTCTGTAAATTCGCATTGCATTCAAAGCAAAGAGAGCGTCTTGTTCCTCTTGGCTTCGATGATCCACTAACTTCTGAAATTCTTGATACATGATTTGAGCATCCCAGCCCTCCAGTTTCTCCACTGGATAATTTGAAGCAAAGATGCAGCGCTGGACTCCGAATAAATCAATTACCTTATTGACCGTCTCCTTGATTAGGGAGTCCTGATGCCATTGCTTGTTTGGGTAGGTCAACATGGAGAGTTTTATCGATACCTGTTCAAGGCTAGCCAATGCTTGCATTCCTTCCCAGTATTTTTGACCTTCCAAAAGATCTTCTCTTTTTGGAGTTCCCAGATGATTTAAAATCACAGGAATTTTAGAGTTTCTTTGAAAAATCTGAGCAGCCTGTTTGTATTGGTGTGGATTGCATTGTAGGTCAAATGAATAACCTGCTTCCGCTAATGTGCTAAAACCCTGTTGCCAGTTGTTCGAATCTAACAAGTTACCGAGTCGATGGTTTCTGGGCCAGGATGGCTCATGGTTCAGGATTTGACGAATCCCACAAACATTCGGAATTTTTTGAAGTTGAGCAAATAGTGACGGCCATTCGGGACTTTCCAGGGGGCCTGTTGCGACAATTTGATAAGGTAGTTTGGATTGTGAACATTGATCAGCAACCCACTTGGCTTCTGCTAAACACGCATCTTCAAAAAGAGGCCCATCGTGCTCAATGTGGCACACGCTGACGGCCTCAACAAACGTTCCGCCGATCAACTCAAAATCTTCCATGTTAAGATCAGCTTCATAGCGTTGAATCGTATAGATCGGATCGTCGTCTGGAGCAAACAATTGGGCTGAATCATGACCACTGGGGCTGTTTGGCCTTACATCCCAGATATGAAAATGTGGATCCCAGACTTTCATCATTTCTCTCTGTTGAGGTTAAGCATACTAACAAATAAAGGCTTTGTGCAAATTACCATCAACATTGATGACTTGATAGTCGGAGCCATGTGAATAAAGCGATCGGTTTGCTTACTGGATCGAGTGAACTTACAAAGCCAGCATCCCAGTTTGGGTAAAGTCGTTTCACGGATATAGGGTATTTCATGGTAATTTCAGGAAGCGTTGATAGGCCTGATCCCAGATTGGCTGATCCCGGGGAAGATATTCTTCAATTTCAAAAGAGTTTCGAACGGTAGAGCGTATTTCTGAGAGTGAACCCAAATGCCCGAGGGCAAGACTTTGAATCAGAACATTCCCAATTGCAGTGGCTTCGGACGGACCACTGAGAACTCTACGTCCAGTTGCATTTGCAGCAAGCTGGTTCAGGAGTTTGTTCTTGGATCCACCTCCAACAATGTGCAGTGTTTTGAGGGTCTCCCCCGTTGTTTCTTCGAGCTCGTCCAATACCTTTCGATAGGAGAGCGCAAGACTTTCCAGGGAACTGCGAACAAAGGCCCCATGACTTTCAGGGATAGGTTGTTTCGATTCTAAACAGTAAGCTGCAATCTTTTCAGGCATTTCACCGATTGTAGTAAACCGAGGATCGTTAGGATTGATTAAGGATTGTAGAGAGGATGCCGCAGATGCCATTTCAGTGAGAGTAGAATAATCATAAGAGTACCCCTCACCTTCCCACTTGCGCCGACATTCCTGGACAACCCACAGTCCACTGATATTTTTCAATAAACGAATACTATTGTTTAATCCGACCTCATTGGTGAAGTTGTATTGTCGGCTCTTGGAGGTGATCACGGGTGCATCCAATTCAACCCCTAGTAAGGACCATGTACCAGAGCTTAGATACGCCCAGTCTTTTTGTCCACTTTCAGCAGGAGTACCAACGACAGCTGCCCCGGTATCATGCGAACAACTGGCAATGACCTTGGTATTGCTGGCTAAGCCTGTGCTCTCAGCAACCTGTTGAGTGATTGGTCCAAGTATAGAGCCACAGGAGACAATCTCAGGGAAAAGATCATGGGGCAGTCCAAGGGCATCAATCAGAGGCTTGGACCATTCCTGCTTACGGGGATTGTAAAGCTGAGTTGTGCTAACCATGGAAGCGTCACCAACTGCGACTCCAGAGAACATGTAGTTGAACCAATCACCCATTGGGATCAGTTTGTTAGCAAAGGTCAGTAATTCAGGGGACTCCTCTTGGGCAGCAGCAAGTTGATAGATTGTGTTGATGGGCATGAACTGAATGCCAGTTTCTTCAAAGATAAAATCTTCGCCAAGCTTCTTACGAACCTTCTCGTAGTAGATCAGATTTCTCGGATCTCGATAGTGCCTAGGTGGAGTGAGGATGGGTTCTTGATCACGAATGAGAACGAAATCAAGTCCCCATGAATCAGCGCTCAAACTGGCAATTGGTAAGTTGAGTTGAGCTGCTTTGCCTACACCAATCCGGAGTTCCTCAAAGATTTGCAGGACATCCCAGCGGAGAGACTCTCCTACGGAAATCCCACCTGTTGGAAAACGATGAATCTCCTCTAGCTGCAGTTGTCCCTGTTGGAGAATGCCAACCATGACACGAGCACTTTCAGCACCACAATCCAGCGCAATGTAAGCTTGTTTTTGAATCATTTGGGAAGATTGGAATACCACTTAAACTTAATGGATCACTGGGACATAATTGGTGGAAATTTCAAACAAGATTTATGAGGCGGCTTTGTAAACTCGTTTAGCATTTTCAGAAAAGAGTTTTCTTTGATCGTCCGGACTGAATGATTGGACCAAATCTCTAAATGCGTCAAAGAGCTTTTCTGATGGCCAATCCTCATTTAGTTCCACAGGAAAATTTGAAGCAAAAAAACAGCGGTCAACCCCGAAGGTGTCAATAATTTTTAAAACGGTGTCTTTAACCAGAAAATTACTTTGCCAATCTTTCTCAATGTAGGAGAGCATAGAAAGCTTAACAGAATTTTGTGGACAATCAGCCAGGGCTTGGATGCCTTCCCAATAGATTTTATCATCTTTTAAGTCTGACAATGTTGGGCTGCCAAGATGTCCAAGTACTAACGGGATTTCAGGGTTTCTCTCGGATAACTTTGCTGCTTGCTTGAATTGATGAGGGTTGATCTGTAAATCAAAGATGAGTTCAAAATCTTTGAGTTTTTCAAATCCGTCACACCATGCTGGGTTTTCAAGCAAATTCCCTAAGCGTTGATTCCTTGGCCATGAAGGTTGATAATTGAGAATTTGTCGAATACCTCTTACTTTTTCGTGATAAGTAATCTTGGCAAGAAGTTCTTCTATATTGGGATGCTCAAGGGCCAAGGTTGAGACAATGTAATAGTCTCTTGCTGAATTACTAATTTGCTCTGAGACCCACTTGGTTTCAGCAAGGCAGTGCTCTGCATAATCATCACCGTCCATCTCAACGTGACAGACACTAACTGCTTCGACAAAGACTCCCCCGGTGAGATTAAAACCAGAGTTATCTAAATCTTTCTCAAAATCCTGGATTCCATAAATTTTCCTTCCATGTGGAGCAAACAGAACACTTGGGTCGTGTCCACTTGGAGTTTTTGATGAAATATCCCAAATATGAAAATGCGGATCCCAAAATTCCATGCTTAGCTTTTTTTGAAAAAATTATCAGGTGTTACAGAAGATAGTTTCCTAGGTAGGATATTGGAGAATTATTTTAGTTTGAAGTGTTTGTGGAAGGTCGGGGGCTCTCCCCGACCTGAAGAAAGTTACTTGGAGGCAGCCTCCACATTTGATTTGTCATACACAGTGAAAGGCCCCATCAAAACTCGTAGCCCCTCGGCTCTAGTTGGGTCTTTTTCCACGGTGTAATAGCCCATTCGACCGGCTTTAAATGTCTCACCCGGAATGCCTTCCATTTGACCTGTTGCAATCAGATAAGTTGCATAGTAGGAGAGGTATCCCAAATCCACAAAGCTCCAACGTGCAAATTCAGGGGCGCAGTCATTCATTGTGTAGCTGACCATTTCGGCTGGTAAGCCCAGACCACTTGTCTTGACCTGATCACATAGACCCTCGTCCTGCATTGCCTTTGCTGATGCAGCAATTCCCACAGTTGTAGGAGCCATGATCAACTTCAGATTCGGATACTTATCCACAAGAGCTAAAGCTTGGTTGTAGCTTTTCTCTGACTGATCATCTCCATATACGACATCAACTAAGTTCAAAGCTGAATATTTTGGAGCCTTGAGTGCTTCTTTCATTGCAGCAATCCACGCATTCTGGTTTGCAGCATCAGGGGAGGCGGACAACACAGCGAAATCACCACCAGCATCCCCCATGATGTTCAACGCCATATCAGCCATCACAGTTCCAGTCTCGTCAAAGTCAACTTGAGCAATGAACAATTGCTCTCCCTCAGCGGATGGGATGGGAGAATCCCATGTGACCACAGTCATTCCCTTATCG
>WTIF01000286.1:2410-7476 GCA_011522845.1 Deltaproteobacteria bacterium | reverse complement strand
GGACAAGCAGGAGGAATATCAAAACACTCTCTACGTGATG
Organism: Deltaproteobacteria bacterium; assembly: GCA_011522845.1. Taxonomy (GTDB): domain Bacteria; phylum SAR324; class SAR324; order SAR324; family NAC60-12; genus JCVI-SCAAA005. Next base: position 7,436 of record WTIF01000286.1, on the reverse strand, counting down.
GACTACCAAAAAGTATTAGTAAATGAATGGGGACTAGGAGACCACAATAACGACGTCGTAATTTTTGATAAGCAGGGGAAGGTGCTTTTCAGCGTGGATGGTCAATTGAACCAATCACAAATTGAGGAAATGCTGGCTGCGGTCAAAAGTGGTTTTGATTGATGCCGTTAGTGAATTTTCACTTTTGAGGTACAGATGTGGGTGGAATTTGGAACGTAGAATCAGGATTTTCAATCTTCCACCCCTCACGATTACAGGTAGCCACACAAGCCTGCTGCATCATTCTTTGAATCTTCCAATAATGCTCTGCCGCTTCACTCTTCATTTGCACATACAAGAAATATTGAATGGAAGCTGACTGAATCGAACTCATCTCCACTCTCAGTTCTTCCAGTGATGACTGCATCTCATTTCTTTCAATATAATTTTTGATAGCCCCTTCAAAAGCTTTAGGCGCGGTATCCAAACAAATCTCTTGGTGTTGCAAGCTCAATCCGAAATTACCTACACAGGCGAAGGAGCCCATGGAAAGGTTCTTAACAGCAAGATTCAAGTAATCACTTACTAAATATGTTCTGATCATCTCTCTGCTTTTGATTTGCACAAATTCTGGAGTCTGAATGACTACTTGGCCGAAAGATCCATCGGGCAAAAGGATATAGTCATGTAAATTTGATGGAAACCAAGGTTCATCATCCGCAATCGGCTGAGAGATCAGCTGAGACATCTCCCTCAAGGGCATTCGCAATTCACCACCCTCTAGCACCGGATTCACCAAGTGTGAGTAGATATTGATCGACTTCACCATCCAAGGTACCCCTTCATAAGTCACCATCTCCCCCTCTCGCACCGCTCCTAAATTCAAGAGTAGTTTGGCCTCAGCCAGAAACTGGGGAAGATATTTTTTTAGCCCAATGGCAATCCCTGCCAGAATCAACAAAGCCAAACCGAGCAGTAACCAGTCCCCAGTGACGTACAGGACAATTAAGAAAACCGCTGTTGAGGCCATCATCATCAAGATTCTGTAGGTGTAAAAGAGAACTCTTGAATACTGGCTCCTGGTTTGAAACTCATCGACACCCTCCTTGGGCACCATAAAACGCAACACGCTCCGCATCCCAAACCAAACAGCCATGGTTGCCAGGACAGCCAACATCAGGTTAAGTCCTCTCCCCGTCAGGAAAGCTCCGAATGCAGTCCAGACGCTACTCCAGATTGATTCTTGCCGAATCTGCAGATTACTCAGCTGGAGTTGAAATAATTCGAGATTTCTTTGAGCCTCTGATTTTCGAAGCAGCCAACTTTCTTCAATTGCTTTGATTTGTTGTCTTGCTGACAAATCAACAATTTGCTCGCTTTGCCACTCCTGAATTTTTTGGATGGAGTCATTAATTTCCACCAGGTTTTGCTGATAGAATTCAATTGTTTTTCGAATTCTCTCCATCGCCCGGGGTTGCTCTGTCAGATCCTTGAGGCTTTGGAAAATTGGCTGAATGATCTCGATTAAGTCACTTTGCCAGTCGAAGCTTTGGTCAGGCATTTCTTGGAAATTTTCCAGATCCAGCCCACCGGTGACAATTGATTCAAATGCTGTTTGAGCATTTTTCAAAATTCGCTCTGATTCGGAAATTTGACCTTCAAGAGCAACCTTGGTGAGTTCAGTCGGATTTTGATCCAGTTTAGATTGGAGATCTCCAAGAATTTTTTGCTGTAGTTTGATGATTCCACTCAGCTCAATCAATTGGGTCTTGAGTTCTAATTTCTTGGTCTCATTTTCTGGACTTGCAGAGATTTCAGTCTGATCTGCCTGCTCAATAGTCTTCTCTTGACTCCAGACAACCTGCACGTGAACAAACAAAAGGATTTGCAGACAAAGAAGCAGTTTAGGAACAAGTTTCTTCATGCTCAAAATTGTATTTGGAACTTTTTTGGTAATGTTGAATTACAGACTGAATGTACTTGGTGAAAAAAGAGACTAAACAAAAGGGCAGGAATTGGTAGCACAAAATTTTGCTACAACAAAAAGAACAGAAGTCAAAGCTTGCTAAGAAGGTTTGAAATCTTTGGGACCTGAAGAGGATTAATTGTCTAAGTCGGCTTTTGAAAAATGGAGAGCAGGGCCGATCACTCCGAAGGAAATCGGCCTGTAAGGTTTGATATTTTGGTGGGATATCAATTCAAAGTTTGTACATTGCTTCGACTTGTCCACGGTAAGAAGTTTGAGCACTGAAAACCTTGCCTCCATCAGGTTGCTTGGCTCGTTCTGCCTCATCCAAATGTTCAAGAGCTGTTGTTGCCCTCAATTCTGAGCAGTTTTCTCCACCAAATACGGGACAACTAACATTACTGGCAGAAGCTGAGAACTCTGTTAGTTTGCTTCCATCAGGCCGATAAGCAGCGACCTTGTAACCACCCCAAACAGCTATCCAAAAATTTCCATCCGCGTCTACTACAGCTCCATCTGGGACTCCTTGCCCTTTTTCAAAAGTTAAGAACACTTCTCGATCACTCACAGGGAGCCCACTATTTGGATCTAGCTTTACCCGCCATACAGTGCCCTCCAGAGAATCTGTGAAATATCCAATCGTCCCATCCTGAGTGAAGCAAGTTGCATTGGGAATGGTAATGTTTGAATAAATTAACTGAAGCTTCCCCTGGGAAATATGATAGATGGAACCAGCACCCTGTTCAAAGTTCCAACCCATCGTCCCGAACCAGAAGGAACCACTTGGATGAACTCGACTGTCATTGCTGCGAGTAACCGAGTTGTCCGCTTCCACATCAAGATAACGCTCCCAGCTTTTGGATTCCATGTCCAGAATATGGAGACCATCGTCGACCGCAACCACCAGACGTTTTTCATCGATACGAGCAGCTGCACTGGCATTGCCTGGGCAATCAATCACTCGGACCGGACCATCATTCACTTGCTCATAGAGTTTCTTCCCAAGAATATCGAACCAGCAGAAGCTGCCGCGTTCTGGATGCCAGAAGATGCCCTCGCCCAATTCGCAAACGGGCACGTTACAAGCCTGCATTGCTCCCATGTCTCTCTCCTTTCAAGAATACAAAAATCGCCAGGCTGCTGTGAGGCCTAGCCGGACCAAATCGTCCCCAGAATGTTGCTGAACTTCTCTCTCAGCGAGGGTTAGTGCCTTCGCATATAATTTGGTCAATGAGGAACCACCCACTAAGTGAATCTTTTCCATCTTTGGTAAATTTTTGATCGCAGAACGAACTTCTTCCCCCAACAATCTACCACTGAGAAAAGCAGCATTCGCCAAGGGATCTCTGTCAATCAGTAATGATCTGGCCCTAACACGAAATAAGGAAGTTAGTAATGGAGTACTCTCGCTCAATCCCACTTCGACTCCGTTCACAAAGGCTGGGTGCTCTGCATTGAATTCCTCAGTTTCCAGATCATGTCTCAAGATACTGTGCTGGCGCAGAATTGAGAAGAGTTCTCCAGTGAGGTAGGTGTCAAAAGAGTTTACAACACCATTCTCTACCATGACCCACTTGCTATGTGTTCCCGGTAAGCAAATGACACCAGCCCAGTCTTCAACACCAGCTCCAAGCCCAAGCAACTGGGTCTCTTCACCACGCATGACATCCGGTCGATGCTGATCCTGGCAAGCTACTCCCGGTAGAATATGAACTTTTCGGTTGAGTTCCTTAGTCTGAACTTTGACCGCTCCAACAGCGACCTCTCTCAATGAGACTGGCAGGAATAAATAGGGAGCTTCCTGCCAACCCTGCCGACTGCCGACCATTCCACTCATTAGAACAGGGGTATTAACCGGCCACCCATGAAGGTGGTTGACCAAAGTTGATTCAAATTGATCTTTTTGCAAAGCCAGAAGTCCGCAAGAGGCTTCCCGGCCTTCAATGACATCGGCTCTGCTCATTCGCCATACTCGAAAATGGGTTGTTCCCCAGTCGACAGCGACCCACTCTTGCTGAAAATCGTTCATATCTGCTGTTGATTTTGTTGTGTATCCATGGTTTTCTCAGCGAATTCTGTTTGACATACTCTTGCAGAGTCGTAACTTTGTCAACGATCCAGCCAAATGCCGACCGGAAACATCGCTTAAAAGTTGTTTCTTCCGTCGAGCTGCCTGCAGAAGCAAGATGAAAAGTTGCTAACTGCCTTAAACCGTCACTGATTAACACCCTCGAGGAGTCATGAGTCAGCCTAAACCCAATACCCGCTTTCGATCACAGGAGTGGTTCGATAATCCAGCCAATCCGGACATGACCGCTCTTTACTTGGAGCGCTACCTGAATTTTGGTCTGACTCGCGAGGAATTACAGTCGGGAAAGCCTGTGATTGGAATCGCTCAAACTGGATCAGACTTATCACCATGTAATCGCCCTCATATTGAACTGGCCAAGAGGGTCCGGGAGGGCATTCGAGAAGCTGGCGGAATTGCGATTGAGTTCCCGGTTCATCCAATTCAGGAAACTGGTAAACGACCCACCGCTTCTTTGGATCGGAATCTTGCGTACTTGAGCCTCGTGGAAGTGCTTTATGGGTATCCAATCGATGGGGTTGTGCTGACCATTGGCTGCGACAAAACCACTCCGGCAGCGTTGATGGCAGCAGCCACAGTCAACATTCCAGCAATCACTCTCTCTGGTGGACCGATGCTCAACGGCTGGTTCCGAGGCGAGCGAACCGGTTCTGGAACCATCGTCTGGCGAGCACGAGAAATGATGGCTCGTGGTGAAATTGACTACCCTGGATTTGTGGATTTAGTGGCCTCCTCTGCCCCCTCCCCCGGCTACTGCAATACAATGGGGACAGCGACAACGATGAACTCCCTTGCAGAAGCATTGGGGATGTCCTTACCGGGAAGTGCCGCGATTCCAGCCCCTTACCGCGAGAGAGCGCAAGCAGCCTACCTTACCGGCAAACGCATCGTGGATATGGTCAAGGAAGATTTGAAGCCTTCTGATATTTTGACTCGCAAGGCCTTCGAGAATGCAATTGTGATTAACTCTGCGATTGGTGGTTCAACCAACG
>WTIF01000286.1:0-2310 GCA_011522845.1 Deltaproteobacteria bacterium | reverse complement strand
AAGGCCTTCGAGAATGCAATTGTGATTAACTCTGCGATTGGTGGTTCAACCAACGCCCCAATTCACTTAAATGCGGTTGCCCGTCACATTGGGGTTAAACTGGAGGTAGATGATTGGGAAAAGCATGGTCACGACATTCCTCTTTTGGTGAATCTACAACCAGCTGGGGCTTACCTTGGCGAGGATTATCACCATGCGGGTGGAGTCCCTGCTGTCGTTGCGGAACTGATCCGCCACGGAAAGATCCATGAGGATGCCATCACTGCAAACGGCAAAACCATGGGTGAAAACTGCAGGGATGCTGAGGTCGTCGACACCGATGTGATTCGCAGCTTTGAAACGGCTCTGAAGCCTGCTGCTGGATTCAAAGTTCTCCGAGGAAATCTCTTCGATGCTGCGATCATGAAAACCTCTGTCATTTCTCAAGAATTCAGAGATCAATATCTCTCCAATCCAGATGACCCGGATGCTTTCGAGGGCCGGGCAATCGTCTTTGATGGTCCGGAAGACTATCATGAGCGGATCGATGATCCTTCGCTGAATATTGATGCCAACTGTCTGCTGTTCATGCGTGGGGCTGGTCCCATCGGCTATCCTGGTGCAGCTGAAGTGGTTAACATGCGAGCACCAGACTATTTGCTGAAGCAAGGCGTGAAAGAGTTGCCCTGCATTGGAGATGGTCGACAAAGTGGAACTTCGGGTTCTCCATCGATTCTGAACGCATCGCCTGAAGCTGCTGCTCTGGGAGGCCTAGCCCTTGTACAAATGAATGACCGTGTCCGGATTGACCTGAAGAAAGGAAAGGCTGACATCCTAATTGACGATGCCGAGTTGGCGAGACGCAGAGCAAAGCTGGAAAAAGATGGATTCCCAATTCCTGAGTCTCAAACACCCTGGCAGGAGCTGCAGCGTCGCGATGTTGATCAACTGGCGCAGGGCATGGTCTTGAAGTCTGCTGTGAAATATCAGCGCATTGCCCAAAGTAAAGGTGTTCCGAGAGACAACCATTGAGGAGCTTTTGATGCAAAAAACAATCAGTGATTGGCTGAATCCTGTCCCCTTACTCGCGATTCTCAGAGGGATTGCCCCACATGAAGTTGACGAGGTCGGGGATGTGCTGATTGAGCTTGGATATCGAATTTTGGAGGTGCCTCTGAATTCGCCGGATCCTTACCAGAGTATTGAGCAGTTAGCCAAACGCTACAGCGGTTCTGCTTTGATTGGCGCAGGGACTGTGTTAAAGCCGGAACAAGTTCCTCAGGTAGCAGACGCTGGGGGAACCTTGATCGTCTCTCCAAATCTGAACCCTGAGGTGGTCAAGGCAACCAAGCGAATGGGAATGATTTCAGTACCCGGAGTCTTCACCCCCACAGAAGCCTTTCAAGCGTTGGATGCAGGAGCAGATGCTCTGAAAATTTTCCCTGGTGATGCGATCAGTCCCTTCTACTGCAAGGCACTCAGAGCGGTTTTGCCCAAAGGAACTCTGCTTGTTGTCACCGGCGGAGTCAATGCTGCTAATCTTTCAGACTTTCTAGCGGTTTCCAATGGAGCAGGCATTGGCTCTGCTCTTTATGCTCCTGGCAAAACGGTCAAACAGATTCGTGCTGATGCGCTTAAGTTCGTTCATGCGCTGACGGAGGAATCTAATGGTTGACATCCTCTGTCTAGGGGAACCACTCCTCGAATTCAACGAACAACAGCCTGGACAATATGTTCGAAGTATTGGGGGGGATGTTTCAAATGTTGCTGTCGCTGTAGCCAGGCAGGGTGGTCAAGCTGGAATGCTGACCAGGATGGGCCAAGACTCTTTTGCTGACGAGATTCTCCAACTCTGGGAGAGAGAAGGAATCGATACCAGCCGAATCATTCGAGATGAGGAGGCACCTACTGGAATTTATTTCATTTCACATGGGCCCAGTGGACATATCTTTGACTATCGGCGAGCAGGCTCAGCGTCCAGCCGTTTAAAGCCCGGTGATTTAAAAAAAGAGCACTTTGAAAATGTCAAAATTCTTCATCTTTCGGGCATCTCTCTAGCGATCAGCGACAGTGCTTGTGAGGCCTCACTACGAGCAATTGAATTGGCTAAGGAAAACGGTGTGAAGATCTCCTTTGACACCAATCTGCGGCTCAAACTCTGGTCCCTCTCTCGGGCTAAAGCTATTATCCAATATGCCGCATCCCTCGCAGATTGTGTGTTGCCAGGACTTGACGATGCCGGTCCAATGAGAGGTCTAGAGAATCCACAAAGCATTGTTGATGAATATTTGAAAATGGGAGCTGGGGTAGTTGCCTATACGCGGGGGGGTG
>WTIF01000330.1 GCA_011522845.1 Deltaproteobacteria bacterium | reverse complement strand
CAAAAGTAAACCGATGGTCCGCATCCAAACATGCCAAAATGGGCAGAGTAGCAGTAACGGCCCAACCCACTCCACTCCGTAGACTCCCCACGTCAGCCATCTCAGTAACTCAGGAAAATTTTGAAGCCAGTCTCCCAGTGGAGTAGTGAATTGCTCCCAGGTGATCGCATACCAAACCGCTGTCCCCTCGGGCCACCATTCTGTTGAGGTCTTGAGCGCTGCTGTACAGACATACATCAGCACCACCTGCAAAACCAAACCAACCGACCCACCTGTCAGAACCTCCTGTTCGCTCCAGTTCGCAGCGGGTTTGAAACCTGCCAGACTCCGGGCCCGATCAAGAGAGCAACGAGCTGCTAATGGCAGAAAGAGACACCAACAGAGCAAAACTCTGAAATAGACATCTCCAGCATTGAGGACAACTGGATTACGATTGTGGAGTGACAACATCAGCACCCAAGCAACTAGGGTGCTCCACCAAGTACGCCAGCCAAAGGCTAAGGCCAGACCAGCACATCCATAGACCAGCAGACACAGTCCAATCCACAGCGGTTGTCCACTGAGAAACAGCAGGGAGAAATGATAGGGATTACTAAATTCGGTCAACAGAACAGATCGCGGCAGGACTCCAGAATCTGCATAGTGAGCGATCAGGTCGCTGCTACGAACCAACGCATCCAGCATCACCAAAACACCCATCAATATACGGAGTGCGGCTAGTCCACGCAGATCAAGGCTCAGAGGACGGAGAATCCAGCGCATTTTGAAGAGTTGTGAAATGGGAACCGAGAAAATTTACAGAAGATTCAGGTGATGAACTGTTCTGCGTTTTCTTCAGCAAAATGAGTTGAGAAGAGGGAGGACACATCTCGCGGCAGCTTATGGGAAGCATGGGAGTTCCACCGACCGCCAAGCACGGCAGAACTCCCGGATCCTGATTGTCGCAGGATCAGGATCATTTCTCCGGCGGCCCAATCCTCCGTCAGAGAAATTGTAATGTTCTCAGTTTATTCACTGGGAACAATCCATTTGTAGCAGGAAGTATTCCTTTTGTTGAACAACACATTACCACTGAGGAAGCTTGCCTCAGGGCACCGTAATGCCAAGGCCTGGCTGATCCAAAGGAATCATGGCACCCTTTTCAATGGCATAGCCCCCTTGGGCTGGATCCCGAACCAAATCCAGATCACCATCCAGATCAAGATACCGTGTATTGGGACAAGCCAAGGCCTGGTGGAGCGCAGCTGCCAAACTGAGGCGGCTTTCATCATTGCATCCCCACATCAGGGTCCGTTCTGTCTGCTGAGCCAGATTGGCAATCTGGCGTGCTGGACCTAGACCTCCGCACTTCATCAACTTGATGTTAAAGCCCCCACAGAGAGGATCTTGGAACCCATATCGCAACGCATCTTGCGGGCTTTGTAGGCTTTCATCCAGTACCAACTGCTGCCGTTGTTCCAAAGGCAGAGATCGTAGCTGCTCCGTTTCTGAAACAGGCATGGGCTGCTCTACAAACTCCAGACGCAATTCATCAAATTTTGCTAGCAGGGCTTGCAGGGCTTGCAGATCGTAACCTTGATTCGGGTCAACTCTCAGCAGGATTTCCTGAGGGAGTTCCGCTCGCAGACGCTGCAACAGTTCAAGATCAAACTCTAAATCCTGACCAAGCTTGACCTTAAGAACTGAAAAACCATTGCCCACCTTCTCCTTTGCTTCTGCCAAGGTTTCTTCAATCGAACGCAGTCCTAGCGTGATTGAAGTTGGTAGACTGTTGTGGCAGCGTCCCAGCATATCCGTCAGAGGAATATCCAACCGACGAGCAAGCAGATCGTGGAGGGCCATGTCAACTGCGGCTCGGGCTGCTGGGGCTTTTGGAAATTCAGTCTCGAGATAGCGCAACAACCTAGGCAGGTGGCGCACATCCTCTCCCTGAAGAGCACTCATCGCCTGAAGAGCAGCGTTGCAGGCTTCATCTGTTTCACCAGTTACCCGCTGGCCCGGACTCGCTGAACCCCAACCATGATGACCTGTGTCGGTTTGCCATTCCACAAAGTGAAGTGTCGTCGACTCTGTCGTATGGTAGGAAATCGTAAAGGGCTGAGTCAGAGGAATCTCTTCCTGAAAAACACGAAAGGAGGTTAGTTTCATGATTTGACCTCACGAACAACAAAGTCACGTAAAAGTGGCAGAATGCCAGACACTCCCTGCTCCAATGGCAAAAAGACTGGAAGACCCAAGCGCTGCTCCAGTTCTGCCCGCACTCCCTCTCGATTTGCCTCAGCCACACCTTCGCCATTTAGAGTTACAGCGAGCACTTCTGAACCATAGAGTTGAATGATCTTGATGTCATCCGCAATATCCGCCATTGGCCAAGGACGTTCTGTAGTCTTGTATAGCTCTCGTCCTGGAGCGTGCTGCAGAATCACTCCCTTGGCCTGCGCTGATGAGAGGAATTCCGCTCCACAGGGTCCACTCGGATTACGTAGGGCAGATTGCCCTTCGATCAGAATCAATTGGGGGGCAAGCTCACGATCACAGCGCACGATGGCACTTTCCAGTTCACCACTGACGAAGTCATTGGGAGTTGCATCCAGAATAAATCCATAGTCATGGGCCGACTGCATCCAGCCGGTTTGTCCGGTGTAGATCAATTCGGTTTTCAGGCCTTCTGCTTGACACGCATCACGAAGCCAGCGAGCTGTCGTTCGCTTACCCAAGGCACAGTCAGTCCCCATCACCACCACACGAGGTGCCTTGACGTCGAGGATTTCTCCACACCAGAAGCGCAATTGTTCTCGAGGTCGTGGCTTTCGCAAGTCAAACAGACTTCCTCCATGATGCTGTGCCAGGGCAACCATCTCCGGATCTTCAGCAAGCCAGCTATGCAGGCCATTGACGATCTTCAAGCCCTGACGTAGGGCGTCAGTCACGGCACTCCTAAGAGTGTCATCAAGCTTTCCACCCGCAATCGCCACTCCAATGATGGCAACTTCGGGTCGTGTCTGCGACTGAGCACAGGCTTCGTCGACACTGGCATAGATGCCTATTCCACGGTCTTTTCCATCGACAATTTGTCCTGCTTCTTGTCCTGCCTGTTCTGGATCAAGAACTCCCACGATCTGAAAGCGTTCGCTACTTCGAATCAGGCCAAAAGCGGTCTTGGCAAGCTTACCGTTGAATCCTCCAGAGGCCAGAACCAACGCTGGTTGTTTACTAGTCATAGTCAAAATCTGAACAGGGGAACATCGTCTGGATCACTGGTTACACCTCACTGCTCGCTCTTGAACAGTACCTTGAGCTTTTTATCAGCGCACAAATCCAGAAATTCTACGAAGGCGATCAAACTAGGCCCAGTTTGTTGGAGAGGCAAGCGGAATGGTGTGCTAACTTTGTGATGGAGTTATTCCCCAGGAGGCTTGGTTCATTCGAAAAAGAAAAAAATCACATCGCTGGTTGGGGAGCACTGCGACGCTGTCGCTGAATCAGCCAGATCAGGGGCAGCACAACCAGCAAAGTCAGCATGGAAACCAGCCCAACCTGATCCATACCTCTCAGATGGCCATTCTCCATGGAGAGCAATCCTGTACTCCAGAAACCTCCCAAACCCATGGTCATGTTAGACACGATCATGCTCATCGCCATCAAGCGCCCACGGATTTCCTTGCCCGTCAGTTCAATCAGGATAGTTTGCAGGCCAGGCATCCGCATCGACCCACCAAGCATGATGCCAAAAAACATGGCACCCATCCACGGACCAGTCAGCAGGTCTTGTGTGGAGAGCATCAGCACGGTCCCCATCAAGACAGAACCGATCCCGATTAGGCTGAAACGCAATCCCCGTTGCAAAAGCCAACCAGCGACCTGGTTCCCGATCAAGCTACCAATTCCCCCCTGCATGTAGAAAAGACCAATTGTGGAGGCAGAAAGTCCGTAGTTAGTTGTCAGCCAAATGCTCATGTGCGGAATGAAGCCAAACAAGCCAATCAGCATGAAAAACTGCATCGCAAACACCCAGCGCACCTCCTGACGCTTCCAGAGACCGAACATCTGCATGTACTGACGGCCAATCGTAACGCTCTCTGCTCCGGTAGCAATTGGTGGAATTCGGCCCAACCAGAGCAGTGAGAGCAAGCCCCCTACCCCAATCACACCGAAGGTCCAGCGCCAAGAGACCCATTCCGCCAAGGCTGATCCGACTGGCACACCCAGAATCGAAGCCAGTGTGAATCCTAGCATGATGTTTGTCAGGGCTCGGTTTCTTCGGTTCCCTTGCAGTGCATCCCCCGCATAGGCCAGACAGTTGGGCATGATCGGTCCAGCAAAGGCCCCAGAGAGAATACGGAACAAAAAGAAGCTCTCTACTCCTTGGGCCAGCGCACAGCCAAAGGTTGAGATCACAAAACCTGCTCCCAAGTAGAGCAGCAGTCGCTTACGCCCCAATCGGTCCGACCAGGGAGCAAAAATAAAGGCGGAAACAGCTGCAGCTGCCGGGTACACCGAGACCAACAGACCACTACGCACCGGGGAGAGTCCTGTAGCTGCAGAAATCTCTGCACTCAACGGGACCATGATCAGGTGATCAATCCACGAGAAGAGAGTCAGTAGGAACAGGGGCAGCAGCAAACCCCAATACTGACGCTCGGCTTCTTCATGCAAGCCAAGACGACGCTGTAACCAGGCAAACCCGGTTGGTCTGGAAGAGATCACGTGTTGTGCTTTCGACTAGAAAGAGAAAAAGGCAGCAAGAGGGTGCTTCTGCGCGAAGGTAGAAATTCAGTATGGCAGAGTTCTGATGACTGGCAACACTGAGATACGATTTTAATTTTCAGTATCTACAGATTGGAGCAGGAGGGTATTTTTCCTGGACTACTCAGAAATTATCAAAGCCTGGTTCAGCAGATTCGATAATTCGGACGTAGCGGGTGGTGAAGTCCTGACATTGCTGAAGCGCTGCTTGTCCTTTGCTCAGTTGCGCTTGCGGATCTAGCGGTTCGAAGCGATGGCGTTCTCGTCCGGTGGTCAGGTCTTCTTCAAGGAAGTAGATGGTCTTCAGATCGGGGCTGATGGCGTGGCGGGGATTGATGGGCGATGCTGGATCCTGCACCACCGGAACACGTCGAGTTTGGCTCAGTTGACGGTACTTGGCTTCGGTAGAGGTCAGGTTCTGCTCACAAGCCGTGATCTGCTCGACAGTGCGCTGGTAAGTGCAGAAATCTGGTTGAGTTGTGCAGTCAAACTGGCTTTGGGCATCCTCGTCAAATACCAGGTACTCTCGTCCTTTAACTATGCTGAAGAAGGCAGAAGAAGCGAAGGGAGTAGGTGGTTGTAGCTCCTGGCTCTTCGGAAAACTATAAATTTGACCCAGCCGCTCCACAAACTCGTTTCTGCGCTCCCGTAAAAAGTCCGCAGGGATCTCGTATTCGATCGCAGTCACCATGCGTTCACGGTTGAGTTCTACCACAATGCGGACATCTCGGCTCTCAAAAACCCCTCCCACGATCTGACCAGCAGAGTTAGCCAATAAGTGCTTGGGCTCTCCGTAGCGGCTTCGGCATTGAGTCAGCGATTCATTCAAACGAGCCAGCGACAATTGGGGAACCAACGTCAAGAGGCCTAAGGCCAAGCAGATGGATTTCCAAGCACCTTTCATCACAAACTCTCTCCCGACAGACAGCGTGGGGGTCGAATCAACCCTGTTTTCTCAATTACACCTGAATATTGACCTCGACTGAGGCTTACAAAGGAGGTGCCAACCAAGACCTTTCCTCAAAGTGTGCAAAATTTTGTTTCAGTTGTACAGAAACTTAGGAAGTCCGAGGCGCTGACGAATCACAACTTGACTCACAACCCACAGATCCATGGGCACAAAATACGCAGCATTTTCCAGCAGGAGTTGTGATGTCTTCATTGCAGACACGGCAACGAATGCGCTGGAGTCATTGATCAGGGGGAATAAAATCTTGAAATGAATCCAGGCAGTGTGGACAGGCGATCTCAGATATTGGTGGGGTTGTTTCAGGAGAGTTCATCGTTATTCATTCCTTACTAAACCATCTCCATCTCGGATTGAGCTTTGCACATCAAAAATCTATGTGCTACAAGAATGTAACTTTTGATTATATCTCATTATAAATTTCAGAACTTCAACACTACCAGAGGCCTCATGTCCACCAGAATCCTAGCTACCTTGCTCTTCTCACCCTTGCTCTTCAGCTGCGGGGGTGATGATCCGCTGATGCCACCCTCTGTTCCAGGCAACTTGGTGGCAAAAGCTGGTTCTCAGAAGATCACTCTGACTTGGGATGCGGTCAGTAGTGCGAGCAGCTATACCATTTTCTGGAACACGGTACCCACCCAAGCTAAGTTCAAGGATGCTGAGCAAAAAGATCAGCGAATTGATGGGGTCAGTAATCCTTTCACACATGATAATTTGACCAATGGTCAGGATTACTATTACCGAGTGGCAGCTTTCAACCAAGCGGGCTCTAGGGGAATTTCTGCAGAAGCTTCCGCTACTCCTAATCCGTGATTATAAATGGACTGTCCCGCAAGAACAGTCCATACCACTTATGATTGCCTAAACCAATCCAAGAACTGTTAACTACCTATTGGAGAGTCATGGTTTGATTTCCTCCCATATTCAGGTAATCAGCCCAGTCGCATGGGCCAGTACAACCGTCGAGACCAATTTCAATCCCAAAAGTACCACTACCACCTGTACTAGAACCAATAGTAACTGTTTTAGACTCCCCTACATTACCAGCAAAAGTAACAGAACTTGGGCTGGGATTATTAATCTTGTTGCTCTGCGCTGTATAACCCGTATTCCCACCGGCCAATACTGCTATCCCTACATCAAAACCAGTTGGCACTGCCTTATCCAAGGTAAGATAAATCGTTGCAGTCTGACCAGCAGTCACAGTTGTATTATCAGCTGAAATCGTCACAGTTCCCTTATCCAGGTTGACTATTGTTATTGTTGCACTGGCGCCAACCAGTACACTACTATTGTTCGAAGTCCCACTGACCGTAATTGTTTCATGGATATTCTCCACGTCATCGTCGTCAGTTGTTGAAACAGTAACTGTCTGGGATTCAGAGGCATTACCAACAAAAGTTGCCAGTCCTGTCGTTGAGTTCAGTGCAGTGTAATCACTACCGGCTGTTGCTGTGCCATCGGTAGTTGCAAGAGTGACTGTGAATCCTCCCTGAACCTCATTATCAACACTTAGTGTTACTGTCGAATTATCCCCTTCGTTTGTTGTACTGTCAGTAGAGATTGACACTGTCGCAGTATCATCATTGACGATCGTCACTGTGGCGTTGTCAGTGATCGTCACAAGATCATTGCTGACATTGCCCATACTGATGAAAATCGTCTCGTTATCTTCCACGATTGAATCTCGTGTAATCACAAGGCTTACAGTCTGAGTTTCTGGAAGGCTGCCTGTACCAGTAAAAGTCACGCGGCCTGTAGTGGTTGAATCCAGTGCTGTATAGTCAC
>WTIF01000165.1:19981-25834 GCA_011522845.1 Deltaproteobacteria bacterium | reverse complement strand
GGCGTGTGGAGTGATCACGGGGGTCGGGGCCGTGGTGCATTCCGCTCAACTGCGGGCAGGTCAAGACGTTGTAGTGATCGGAGCCGGAGGGGTGGGCCTCAATGCGATCCAGGGAGCAAGGATTGCTGGGGCTCGTCGCATTGTCGCTGTGGACCGAATCCAACAGAAATTGGAGATCGCCCAGGAATTTGGCGCTACGGATGTCGTCCTGGCCACCGATCCAGAACCTTGGCAGCTAGCTCGACAGGCTTTGGGTCGTGGAGCGGATGCTGTCTTCGTCACCGTGGGAGCAGCCGTAGCTTATGAAACTGCGCCACAGTATCTGGCACCAACTGGCAAACTGGTGATGGTTGGAATGCCAAGATCAGGTGATTTCTCGAGCTATGATCCTGGAACAATGGCTTCCCTCAACCAAGGAATGATTGGTTCCAAGATGGGCAACGTGGTGATTCAAAGAGATATTCCGTGGATGGTGGATCTCTACCAACAAGGGCGACTCAAACTAGATGAACTGGTTTCGGGACGCTGGCGGCTGGAGCAAATCAATGAGGCAATCGCGGATACCAAGTCTGGTAATGCTCGACGCAACGTGATCGTTTTCGATTGAAATGGGGATCTCATGAAACTGACGGACCTGGACATCATTGTCACGGCGCCACCGGCACCCGGATGGGGTGGTCGCTACTGGATCCTGACCAAGCTGACAACCAGCAATGGGATCGTCGGCTGGGGCGAATGCTATGCCTCGAGTGTGGGTCCAAAGGCGATGGAAGCCGTCATTCGAGACGTCTTTGAGCGTTACTTCTTGAATGCAAACCCAGAGAACATTGAGAAGCTCTTTCGACGAGTGTACTCCTCAGGGTTTACCCAACGGCCTGATCTGACCGTGATGGGGGCCTTCTCTGGCTTGGAGATCGCTTGCTGGGATATTGTAGGGAAGCACCGGGAGCGTCCAGTTTGGGCTTTGCTTGGTGGAATGTTGAATGAGCGGATTCGGGTTTACAGTTATCTCTATCCACTGCCGCAGCATGATCCGGATGCCTTCTGGCATTCACCCGAGATGTCTGCAGAGAGTGCGCTGGAATTGGTGAATCGAGGCTACACCGCACTCAAGTTTGACCCAGCTGGGCCCTACACGATGCGGGGAGGACACATGCCGGCCTTGGCTGATATCTCTCGGTCCGTGGAGTTCTGTAGAGTTTTACGCGAAGTAGTTGGGGATCAAGCCGACCTTTTGTTTGGCACCCATGGTCAGTTCACAACCGCTGCTGCCATTCGTCTTGGCCAGGAATTGGAACCCTATCGTCCTCTGTGGTTCGAGGAGCCGATTCCACCGGATAATCTCCTTGAATTTGCACAGGTCGCGAAGTCGATCAGAATTCCAGTGGCTGCGGGAGAGCGACTCTGTACCAAGGCTGAGTTTGGAACTTTGCTGCGGACTGGAGGTGCCTCCATCCTGCAACCGGCTCTCGGTCGTGTCGGAGGAATTTGGGAAGCTAAGAAAATTGCTGCGATTGCCGAAGTCTTCAACGCCCAGCTCGCTCCCCATCTTTATGCCGGGCCTGTCGAGTGGGCGGCTAATCTGCAGTTGGCAGTCTCGATTCCCAACTTATTGATGGTTGAGACGATTGAGACAAAGTTTCATGAGGGTTTGATTCGGAATTCAATTCAGGTCAATGAAGGCTTTGTTAGCGCTCCACAAGCTCCCGGATTGGGCATCGAGGTCGATGAAGAGTTGGCTAGGGCAAATCCGTTTGAGGGGGAGGGTCTGCATTTACAGATGCAGGATAATCCTTGTGCCTACTAATGTTCAAAAGAACTGAAATGAGATTCAGACTGACAGTAGTTGAACTGTTTTTGATCGAAAAGTGGGGTGAAACTTCGAAGGAAAGTAAGTGGATTTATCTTGCAGCAGGATACCGAGATTTGGTGAATTCTAGAACTTAAATTAGAGTCAGAATCATTTTATTCAGCGATAATATTGAGCACGCATACCTGCAGAATACTGATTAAACTAGAGACAAACTGTTGATCTTAATTTACAAGCGTCTCGTCCAATCATGTTTATCAACCAATCGCAAACATTCTTTGAAAGCGCGTCCGTCAAACCAGTGTTTTTCTGAACAACTCTTTGTGCATCCAGCTTGGAGTGTTAGCATCAAAAGTACAGCGAAAAAAATAAACTTCATCCGCCACCAAGTCTCACACACTCGCTAAACGCGCGTCCGTCAAACCAATGCTTTTCAGAGCAGGTTTTAGTACACCCAGCCTGCATTCCCAGGATCAGCAAAGCGGCACAGAGCAGTATCGTCTTCATAGCATCCTCGTTTCCTTGCTATTGATTCAACAAGTCTTTTTCAAAAGAGAAATAAGATAAAACTGTTTCAAGCAAAAACCTTTCCAAATCTATCTAAGTTGAATATTTGGGAACCATCTAAAACAATCTAGCGATCGCTAGAGGTCGGTGTTTGAAGATTTAGACAAACCGCAGCTGTTTCTTAAACAAGTTTTATTTCAGCCCAAAGCATACTTTAGAGATGACGGATTCTGTTACATTCTATCAAGAGGAAGGGGCAAATTTAGAAATAGATCTGTATCCAATAATTGAGGTGCGCGTAGGTTGTAAATAAGCCATACACCATGTGATAAAACCTTTAGTAGATCGCCTCTCACTTCTGAACCGACATACATTCCAGTAATTAGATTCGTTTACTTGGAATTCAGATTTAAACCAAGATATGAACTTACCTTGTAAATTTTAATTTTGAGCAAAGTTTTTCTATCAGCAAACTCCCTGTCTGTTTGCTTTAATTCAGCAGTCCAAATCTTGTCATATCAATGAATTTGTCTTAGCTTGAAGTACCTAGTTCATCCTCACCTTCGCTACCCCTTCAGAGAAAAACAAAAATGTGGAAGAGACTGATCATCGGATTGATTACCGGCCTAATGCTGGTTGGTTGTTCTGGCAAAGTAGTGCGGACCTTGGCACCGGACACTGTCGATGAAAAACGCATCAACCTGGAAGCCAACAAGTCCTACAAGCAAGTCATCGCAGAATCGAAGCTTTCCAAGGACCAGCGCTTGGTAGAGATGGTCAAACGGGTAGGAATGCGGATTGCGAAAGCTTCTGGTGAGCCGTTTGACTGGGAAATCGAGCTGATCGAGAGCCCTGAGCTCAACGCTTGGTGTATGCCAGGGGGCAAGATGGCGGTCTACACGGGAATCCTCCCAGTTCTCAAGACTGAAGGAGCGTTGGCGGCAGTGATCGGTCATGAAGTTGCTCACGCCACTCGACGTCATGGAATGAATGGTTACGCACAAGCCATTGAAAATCAGCTAGCGACCGCAGCAGTGGCTGGGATTGCTGTTCTAGCCGCTGAATTCTACTGTGAAACGCAGGAGTGCAAGGCTCTCGCAACGATTGGGGGAGCCGCTGGTGCGATGGGATTGGCTTTCTTTGAGCGCAAATTTAGTCGTGATGACGAAACCGATGCTGATCGCATAGGACAGATCTACATGGCCAAGGCCGGCTATGATCCAGCAGAGGCGATTGAGGTCTGGGAACGCATGGCCAAGGCGACAGGTGGCGGAGGTGGTCCAGAATTTATGTCTACTCACCCCAGCAATGAAAATCGCAAGCAACGACTCTCTCAATGGCTCTCTGAAACCAAACCGCTTTATGAAAAAGCGCCAGAAAAGTATGGGATTGGAGAAACTATCTTTTGAATTGATTCTGAAAAGGGAGAGGACTTGAGAGGAGGCAGCTTGGAGCCAGTGAACTACCCTGGCCCAGCTGCTTTGAGAGATAAGAGGTTGATTAGCTAATCGATTTTTGTCCTGCAGCGTCGTGCTTCAGGAGTACTTTCTCTTGCACAGTTTTCCGAAAATTTGCCAAGAATGAGTGGAATGTGCTGAACTTTGGAACATGCTTTTTCTTTGTGGCCATTGGATCCTCCTAAGAATGATTTAGTTTTAACGGCGAAGGACTGGGAAAACGTCGCTTCGTGCAATGACCTATGTTCTATCAGAGTTGATTTTGTTTGGGGAGGAGAACTGGGGGAGAGGTGCCCCTTCTTCGACACAGCTGAGAAATAAGAAGACATCATTCTCTGCTTGCATCCCAATCCACCGCTGTCATACTACTGATATCACTACAAGCCTTCACGACTTTCAACAGGTTCGAATCATGAGCAAATCCATTTCTGGTGAGAATGCGCCTTCTCAGTTCAAGTACATCGGCAAACCCCGGGGAACCATTGACGCTCCCGAAAAGCTCAAGGGGCAAGCCCGTTATACCGCAGATCTTCAGTTGCCCGGAATGTTGCATCTACGGCCAGTCCTTAGTCCACATGCCCACGCACGCATCGTTTCAATTGACAAGGAAGCCGCGCTCGCGACGCCAGGGGTGCGCGCTGTGCTCGATGCCAGTGACTTGACTCACTGGAGAAAAAAAGCGGCCTCTCGGGTGGGAGCACTGTTGGCGCGAGATGAAGTGATGTTTCAGGGTCATCCTGTAGTAGTGGTTGTCGGCGAGACCCCCCAGGCGGCTTGGGATGGAGCTTCTGCAGTTGATGTGGATTATGAAGAGTTGGACGTGGTCGCTGACATCCAAACCGCACTACAACCAGGTGCACCGCTTGTTTGGCCCAATGGGATTCCCCGTGACGAATCAGATGTCAGTGGAGATCATGGAGCTGTGGAAAAAGGCGATTCTGACGCAGCTAGCCTCCCCCCCAACGTCCATTCCATGAACTCGTATACACGGGGTAACATAGACGAGGGATTTGCAGCAGCAGATGTGGTGCTGGAACGGAACTATCGCACAGGGATTGTTCATCAGGGCTACATGGAGCCTCAAGTGTGTGTGGCCAGTCCGGATCCAATGGGGATCATGACCATTTATACAAGTACTCAAGGCCCCAGAACGGTTCACAATGATGTGTCTCGATTGCTTGATTTACCACACACCAAGGTAAAGGTTGTGCCAATGGTGATTGGTGGGGGCTTTGGCGGAAAGCACGGGATGCTCGAACCCCTGGCCGCAGCGGTAGCGCTGGAGATGAACGCCCCAGTAAAATTGGAGTTGACTCGCACGGAAGATTTCATGACCTCCATGCCGGCACCTGCTGCTGAGGTCTGGCTCAAAATGGGAGTTCAACAGGATGGAAACATCTGCGCAATTCAAGCAAAGATTGACGTAGACAATGGGGTCTTCGCTGCTGCCTGGTGGAGTGGGCTACTTGCCCAACTACTAGCCAGTGGGTATCGCACACCTCACTTGAAGATTGATTGCCGTGAAGTGGTCACTCACAAACCAATGGCAGGAGCTTACCGGGCTCCAACTGCTCAGACCGCTAGTTTTGCCATGGAGTCTCACATGGATGAACTGGCCCGTAGCCTGAAGCTGGATCCACTGGAGTTTCGCTTACAGAACGCAGCTGGCTCCGGTGACTTGATGAGCAACGGAAATCCCTGGCCAAGCCTTGGACTGAAAGAATGCCTGAATACTCTCAAAGAAAGTGAGCTTTGGCAGAATCGTCAGACCAATGAAAACGAAGGTTGGGGCATTGCAGTTGGCTTGTGGCCGTGTGGAGTTTCACCGGCATCCGCGGTTTGCCGAATGTTGCCCAACGGGAATGTGCAGGTACAGGTGGGATCCGTGGATATTTCTGGTATCAACAGTGGTTTTGTCCAGATTGTTGCAGAAGTCCTCTCCATTGATCCCTCGAAAGTAGAGATCATCCAGGTTGATTCGCATACAGGCCCAGTGGCTCCACCAAGTGGTGGCAGCCAGGTCAGCTATAGTCTAGCAGGAGCCATTTCAGGGGCTTCGAGAAACGTCAAGGATCAGCT
>WTIF01000165.1:0-19881 GCA_011522845.1 Deltaproteobacteria bacterium | reverse complement strand
ATCAACCCGATGTTGATTGAAGGGCAAGTGCAAGGTGGCGTGTTGCAAGGGCTTGGCTGGGGGCTTTGGGAAGAAATGCCTTACGATGCCCAAGGTCAGTTGTTGGCTTCGAACTTTCTGGATTATGCTATGCCGCGGGCGGATGATTCTGTATTTGTTGATGCGGTGCTGGTGGAGAATCCCTCTCCGCTGGGGCCTTTAGGAATCCGTGGTGTAGGAGAGCCACCGATTGTTCCGGGTGGGGCTGCGGTCGCCAACGCTGTACGAGAGGTCACTGGGGTGCGCTTTGAGCAATTGCCCATTCGGCCACAAGCTCTCTGGAAGGCTATGAATTCCTGATCATCATGAATTTAGAAGGGGTGTCGACGATGAAAGACATGTCCTGAGTCAAAAAGCAGAAAATGAAGGCGCTTTTTCTTGGAATCTCTTTGATTCTTACTGCTACCCAGACGACGTTCGCAGCGAAAAGTGTGAGCATTGACTCTGCGAAAATCAAGGACTGCTTTATCCTGGGATATTGTGACGTACAGGTCATGAATCCCAGTGAACTTCCGAGAGGCTGGCGTGAAAGGCAACTTGACCAGCCTGTCCTCCGGATTCGTGTTCTAGATATCAATGAGGCAGACCAATTTTCTTGTCGAGATGTTTCAAGGCAGAGCAAGTGGGAATACGCCAAAACCCAGCTCCAAGGTGCTACCTCCCTTCGTTTAGAAATCAATGGTAAATTCAAAGGCAACCATGCAACGAGAGTTTTCGTTGATGGCGAATCTCTTACAGACCTGATCATCAAATTTCGCTGCTGAAAGCATCTTCCCGGAATGGTGGCCATTGGGCTCCAACTCCCCTCTGCTGATTTTTCCACGCAATCAACTTCTCCAATCAGACCACCAAAATCAATCAATCTAGTTTCAATTGAATCCGCGTCCACGCAAAGTGATAGTGCCATAAATGTTTCATTTTGGCTGCTTTACTCCTTGATTATTTACGACAAAAATCTAGTCTTCGATAATTCTAAATTCTTAAATCACAACCACCATCAAACAAAGACTCAACCATGACCAGAAACCAGGTAAAAAAGCCATTGATCATACAATTGGTGGGCTGGGCGTTGATCTTGGCCCCAATTGGATACTATGTAACCACAGCTTTGCAGTGGCAGAACTGGTCCTTAGTCGTGCTGATCGAGCAATTGCTCGCTTTGCCGCATGGCCCACTCAAAATGGTAGTTATTCTCTCATCGCCACTGGTTGGGCTTGCGGTGCATTCAGTCAAGGCAATTGGCTGGATCAGCTTCATGCTCTATTGTGGAGCAACCATCTTCGTGAACTTTTACATTGCCTACACTTCCGAAGCGGTGACTAACTTTTCAGCCAGTCTCTATTCACTGACCGGTGTCTTGGCTATCCTGGTATACGTGGTCAGAAAAGAAATCATGGCTCCGTACTTCAATCCAAAAATGCGCTGGTGGGAATCTGCGGAACGCTTTCCCTTCAAGCTGGATGTCCTGCTGAAAAGTGAGCAAGGTGAGGAAAAAATCAGTTCCAGAACCTTTGACATTTCCGTTTCGGGTTGCTTCTTGACTACGGATTTGGAGTACCAAACTGGTCAGAAAATCGATCTCAACATTAAGCTTATGGATCCAGTTGATCTCCAAGCGGAGGTGGTCTGGGTCTGTCCTGGCAACGAGAATGTTCCAAAAGGAATTGGGATTCGCTTTATCAGCAATCTCAAGGAGATCGCAACTCAAGTGAACCGATTCAAAGAGAAGTACAGCAAAGCGGAGCGCTTTCCCTTCCAGTTGGATGCTCAAATTCAGCAAAGCGGCGGTACGGAGCATATCAACGCCAAGACTTTTGATGTCTCTGTCTCCGGGTGCTTTTTGATCACAGATCATCCGTACGAGGCTGGACAGCAGCTGGAACTGAATCTCAAACTTCTCGAGCCAATCCATCTCACAGCTCAAGTTATCTGGGTTTCAGCAGGCGACGAAAAAATCCCCCAAGGAATCGGTGTCAAATTCACAAGTCATCTGGACGAAGTCAGCATGATGGTCACAAGATTCAGAAAAAATTATGGGCCTACGGTTCCAGAGAAAAAGATCTCTGCTTCACCTGCATAATCCTCACTACGAACGCTTTTGTGCCTGCACACAGTGTAGGCTCTTCCAGTCCTCGGCTTTTCAGCGCTTTGAAACTTCACAGGTAGTCGTCAATTCCATCCATCGAAACTGGGATCACTCGCCAGGGTGGTTGGTCTGGTTGGATCGCATGTGTTTGCAGTTGACCGATCACTTCCTCACGTAGGGTTCTATCAGTTTGCATTGTGGTGATGAACTGCTCAACTGACCAAGCTTCAGTAAGGTTGGTCAGTTTGCAGACGCGTTGAGCTACTTCTCCCTGGCTGATCGTCTTGAATTGGCGAGCTTGAGCAGAAATGGCTGCAAGACCTGCAGGCTGCGAATCCTCCCAGGCCAATACTCCCGCACGGGCTGCGTAGCCAAAAACAGGACCAACTGGTACTTCTAGTTGATGTTCCACACCCTGCATCTCTACATAATCGTACGCAACCCCAATCCCCTCTGTCTTGTGCATGTGGAGGAGTTGATCTTCATCCAGCCAAACGACCTTCAATTCTGTGATCGTTCCTAATGAGGGAAAAGCGGTGCAAGGTATTGCTCCGTAGTAACTGACCAAGGCCGTGTGCACCACATCACAATCATGCAGCCAAGCTGATGTGACGGGTACGATTGCTTCCGATCCAAACTTGCGGAGCAATTGATAGGGAGCGCGATTTGAACCAACAGCTAGTACGGGTGTTCTTCCAACAAGCAAGGGTTCAGCCTGGACTAGTTTGCCCTCCTCCAAGTCACGTTGATTGAGTTGAAACAGCCTTCTCTTTGCTAACAAATAGCTACCTTCGGGTGCCATGTAGGGATAAAGGCTCGCACGCTCATACTCACTCAATTCCCCAAGATATGCTCTTGAGCCTGCTAGCTCGAAATCATTTTTCAATTTCATGGCTCCATAGGAGAGGGGTAGCCACTCGACATGCTGAGATTCTTCACCAAAAATTCGTCATACAGGGTTTTCAGCAAAAAAATCACCTCAAAGTAAAAAAGTTGTTTTGGTCAGACACTTTGCCGCATTCAACCTGAGGAGAGTTTTCAAACAATATTTAAGGATTGACCTGGAAGGACCTATCAATGAAATTTCTAACAAATTTTTGAATCATTGAACCCATCATGTCTAGGATGCGGCTTACAGCCGATTTGAAGGATCAAAAAATATTCACTTGAAGAATTAACATGAATTCAAAGTACAAAATTCTGATTTACTTTTTATTTGCAATTGTTGTTTTACTGTTCTTAGGGGGGGCAACATTTGATCTGAATACGTTGCTAATCACAGGTTTGGTGGCAGCTTTGGGAGTCCTTTTTGTTTTACCAATCAAAGAAGATGCTGAAGAGTAGATAGCTCAGCTCCAATTTGCATGAGTTAACGTTTCGCTTGTTTTGCTAACTGATCCAGGTGCTTATAAGTCACCAGGGAATCGTTAAAATCAAAAGCAAACCAAAATTCAATCCTCCCTCATCTGTGGTACGTCTGACGTACAGGATTATCTTGAAAGTAATTCCTGTTTTCACGGTCAATTGCCCGCTTCCATTCTAAAACTTCTTCATCCCCCATTGCTCGATTTGGAGGAGATTCCATGATGAACGAGCAGTTTTCTGGCTCGACCCCAGAAACCAGGGTTGCAGATTCTTTCTCAGTGATGCGAGACCCGCGTTGTAGATCAGCCGCACAATAGCGGATGGCAAAGCCAATTCTTGGATAATCGGTTTGGTTCGGCCCACTAGCATGAATAGATCGAAAACTGTGCAAACTCATCTCACCAGGTTGCAATCTCAAATCAACCGCCTCATTTGTAAAATCAGCGATCTTCTCTCCGATAACAATATGCTGCCCGCGACTTAGCATATTCTCATTTGAGGGCTTGAACTCGTGTGCAAGTTGACCCCATTTATGTGAGCTTGGCACCACACGTAAGCATCCTGATGCTGGTGTTGACGGTGTTAACGCTAGCCATACTGTGACTGCTTTCTCAGGCATCGCCATACCAGCGTAGGTCGAATCTTGATGCCAACTGTAGAATCCCGATGAGTGGGCGTTCTTGATACACCAATCTGAGGACCAAACGAGAACATCTTCAGTTCCCAGAACACTACAAACCACATGAATGATATCGGGATTTTTAACCACATCATCCAAGACGGGCAGTAGCAGGTGTGTTTTGAAACGCTTGGGACCATCTAGTTCCAAAGAGTTGCTCACCTCTTCCCAAATTCCTTGCGCTTCATCCTGAGAAAAAATCGGGATGGCATCCAAGTACCCCTTTGCAAAAAAATTCTCTGAGACGGTGTCAGAAGATACGATGGGCTGAGTTCTCATGTGGATAAATACAGACTGAGGTCAAACCGGAACATGGTGAAGATGGGAGGTTGTGGACTAGCCTGGCTACTGAAGGAATCTTGAGATATTTGCTGTAGCCAAAGAAATAGAGCCAACTGAAACTTCAGATCAGTTGGCGATCCGCCAAGCTCAATTGGGAAATTTTCCTAGCCGCAAATAATCTGTTCTGTTCTCTTCAAGATATCAACTCCTTGCTGCTTGAGCCACCAGGGCAAATCAATCAGTACCCAGTTTTCAGCCAGCTTGTCTCCTTCTCTGCGATAGATATCGACCACTCGCATATCTGCGGCTCGGTCACTCGCTGGAAGCCCAAGGAATCCACCAACCGCTGTATTCGTCAGATTCGGCCAGCCAAAAAAGCCCGCATAGTTTCCTTCAGCTAGCCGACACAGGTGGCCATTGAAGCGCTTTCCTTGCAGTCCAGTACGAAACGGATATTGGTGCTGCTCTTGGTAGCGTGGAATCGTGTAGGTCGCTCCAATTCCAGCAGGACCGTACCAAATCATATCTTCGTGCCAAGTTCTAGCTAGATACTCTGGGGGAGGTAGGTCATCTCCAGAAATATTCAGTGCCGTGAGATCTGCGATCATGCGATTGACCAGATCCAAGGTCTTCTTGGATTCTCCATTGTCTTGATCCTCAAACAACAAACCGTCGTGGGTGCGTGGTCCGGGATACAAAAAAGAGGCTCCTGTCTGTAGAGGGAGTGGAGAGATTCCTAGCTGGTGCATTACTCCGATCAGGTCACAGAAAAAAGCTCCTCTGACCAACTGTCCCTCCTGAACACAGTAAAAGTCTGCATAGCGCAGGAAAGCCAACTTTCGTGTGGCTCGCATTCCCAGCCAGTCCTGATCCAGCAACCCCATCAGGTGCCCCATACTGATCACCCACTCTGTCTGGTCAATCTCACTGGTTCCGGCCAGAAAGATGTCCTGCCGACGCTGGACATTCTTCCAAGAATTGAGGAAGGGAATCCAGAATGCTTCTGCCACTGCTTCAGGCCCATGCTGTTCATCGAAAGGATAAACCCCATACCACTGAAAATCAGGGGCTAGCTGAGACTTCAAGATTGAGGTCACTGATGCTGGATCCGCCGTGTTGAGAGCAGCGTAGAAGTCTAGGACACGGCGCTTTGTAAGAGCATAGGAATGCATAGCTATGGGTCTACAGAAAGGTTGAAAAGCTAAGTGACACTAAATGACCTCCAAATCCATCAGAGAAATTAGGAAAATACAGCGCGTTGCTTGTTTTAAAAAACTGGAAACCAAGGTATCTGGACTGGTATCAACTATCTAACACAATTGATGTTCCAACCACCTCACTCGATTGAGCAAAAACGATGGAATCAGAAAATCAGGAAAATCTCAGTCTGGATTATCAATCCATGATGTATGAAGGGGTTATTTACCCTCCGTTCATCAAGGCAGAGGCCCTGAATGAACTGAGAGAAAAGCACACCCTACGATCCAGCGACATTGTCATCGCAACGTTTCCAAAATGTGGAACTACTTGGATGCAACAGATCGTGCTCACTTTGCTGGCGGATGGGGATGGCTCGAAGGTGCGACAACCAATGGGTATGTCTCCTTGGCTGGAAGCATGGGTTTCAAAACAAGGATTAGCGGCTTTTGAAGTGTGGAATCCTGAGCAGACTGGTTGGAACGGTCTTGAGAATTCCTGTGACCTCGACCCTGACTGGTGTCCACCCAGGCGAGTCCTGAAAACCCACGCCCCTGCTCAACTGGCTCCTTGGGTGGGTGGAACCGAGCGTGATGGGATGAACGGTGCGCGGGTTATTGTTGTTACACGCAACCCAAAAGATGCAGCTGTCAGTCATTACCACCACACTATCGACCTGCCTCACATTTTCAAGTACAACGGGAGTTGGGATCACTTTCTGAGAAAAATTTGGATTCCTGGCAAAGTGGAATCTGGTTCGTTCTGGGAGTGGCACCAGTCCTGGTGGAAAGTCTGTCAGGAGGGCTCAGTCGACTTGCTTTGGATCAGTTACGAAGAATTGCTCAGTGAACCCGAAAAGAGCATCAGCCGAGTCGCTAAGTTCATCGGATTGGAACCGACTACCGAGCTGACAAAAGGAGTTTTGGCAGCCAGTAATTTTCAAGCGATGAAGCAGACTGCTGCTGAAGAAGATGCCAAGTTGGTTGCAATTGGTAAGGCAGATCAGGTGAAGAGGAATCACATTCGCGAGGGGAAAAGTGGGAGTTGGACAGAGACTTTTACGGCACCCCAAAATGAGTTGATGGATCGTTATCACATGGGTGAATGCTCAAGGCTTTCCCTACCTCCAAAACTTTTTCCTCAAATGAGGCCCTTGAGGAAGTCATAGCATTGCATCGAAATCTCACCTCAAACCACTCAAAAGATTTCTTTCTCCGGCATTTCTGCATCCTCAAAGATAGTTCCGACCAGGAGGGCGCCTTTCAAGTCGGCTTCACTCAGAATTGCCTCACTAAAATTCGTATTTGTCAGGTTGGCGTCCTGCAAATTAGCCCCTTCCAAGTCGGCTTCATTGAGCAAAGCGCCGGAGAGATTTGCTCCCTTCAGGTTAGCACCCCGTAAATTTGCTTCATGATAAATCCAATCGGCACAGAGTTCATCATCCATCATGTATTCATGGCGGAAGATACCGACCCGCAGATTCACCTCTGACAAGTTCGCCCCACTTAGATTGGCGTTGCGCAAGTTAGCGCCACTAAGGTTGGCCTTTCGAAGATCTACGCCACTGAGGTTGGCCCCGCTTAGATTGGCAGCCAATAAATTCACACCACGCAAATCTATTCCTCGCAGATCCGCATCCTGCAGGTCTCCCATGGCACAACTGCCGGTCACTTTAAGTTTTTTCAAGTCATCTGGATTCATTCCTGCCTCTGAAAGCTGATTGGTCAAGGAGTGCGCAGGCGAAAAAAACCACTTGATTCTCCAGTAGCTTTCTTGAACCGACGATCCTATTGAATGCTTTAAGTATAGGTGACTAGACAGGAAAATCAGAGGAGAGGAAGGGGAGCGTTGCCGCAGAAAAATATGTCGAAATTGACGTGTTGTCTAAGGAGAGATTTTGATGTGCTGGTTATCTGACAATCTTTCTCTTTTTGGAAATCTTTGATCCACCGCTTATTCCTTGTAGAAGCCGATGGCATCTTCACCAAGCTGCACACCCAGGCCATTGAGAGTTCGGTTGGAGTAACAAAAGTAGGCACAGACTTGGTTGACTTCCAGAATTTCTCCGTCAGAAGCTCCTGCTTCCCGAGCATCCAACAGATCTTGCTCACTGATTTTGCCAGGGGTGAGAGTCAACTTACCAGTGTAACGGATCAACGCTAGCTCTTTGCCAGTGAACGCTCTCTCTGGCACTTGGTCACGCAGTGCTTCTTCAATTACTTTGGATCGCTGAGGATCTTCCAACAGCCGTTGCATGTTGGCAAAGTGGTGAGTGTAGCTATAGACACATTCGTTGAGCAAGCTGGTGTATACGCCAACAGCCTCCAGAAACCAGAGGGGCAAACTGTTTTCAGGATGGTGCAGAACACTTCGGTATAGTTTGAGATGTCCCACCATGGTGTGGGGACGCAGACTGTGAGCCCGCATCACGTTGTCAACAGTTCCACTGGGGGTCTTCGCAAGTTCGTAGGCATCCCTCACAGTCCCAGTAGCTTCCTCCAGAGGGATCATATGAATCCATGCACTCATCAGGATCTCTCAGTAGTGAATCTTGACACCCTTAGAAGGGCGAGTGAAGACTCGATAGACCATTGACTCGAAGAACTCTAAGGGCGCTGTTTCGTATTGGGTTTGGATGGCTGTTTGATCGTAACGGGCAACCCATTCAGCGGTATACTCGAAATAGGGATGTCCTCGATAACTCTCTCGTGCATTGGCATCCAGCTGCAGATTTCCACTAGCGTGGTGGTCGAGAAACAGGGCATGGTGCCGAAGCATCCAGTGATTCTTTTCGGAAATGTAATTGGCTAGTAGCGTAGCCGAGAATTCACCATGGTTATCCGGACAGACGATGAAACCCAAATCATGGAACAGCCCACAGACAATCGTTTCTTCGTCTGCTCCATCCTGATATAGCATCGTTGCGCACTGCAGGCAGTGACGATAATTGTTTACACGAAATCCGTAACTCGGAGAATCTTTGGAGGCGGCAAGCATGTCCAAAGCCTGTCTGGCCTGCTGTTCCTGGTTGTAACGGGCTCGGTATAAATTCAGATCATTCCATTCCCCAGGGGTCAACTCTTCCATGGCAGTTCGGCTCTCTGGCAAATGCTCGTAAGCGGGCAAAACTGAAGAAGGTTGATGCAGGAGTCCATCTGATTGCAGGAAACTCACATCCTTGGGAACACTTGGAGAATCTAGAAATTCATCGAAATTCGGTTGCATAGTCTCAGAAGAAAAATCGAATTGTACCAAATCAACTCAGTGTGAAAGAATCTGACTTAGAAACAGCTGAGTCCTCTCGTGCTCTGGTTCTGAAAAGAACTGTGCTGGTGGTGAACGCTCAATAATGCGACCCTCGTCCATAAACACCATCTGATGCGCCACCGTGCGGGCAAAACCCATCTCATGGGTGACACAGATCATCGTCATGCCGCTCTCAGCAAGATCGATCATCACGTCGAGCACCTCCTTGATCATCTCTGGATCAAGAGCAGAGGTGGGCTCGTCAAAAAGCATAATCCGCGGCTGCATGCAGAGTGATCGGGCGATCGCCACCCTTTGTTGTTGTCCACCAGAGAGTGACCCCGGATATTTAGCGGCTTGCTCTGGAATTCGAACCCGCTGCAGATATTCCATCGCCAAGGTCTCAGCATCTTTTTTACTGAGTCCACGGACTTTCATCGGGCCCAGCGTGCAGTTTTCCAGCACTGTCAAGTGAGGAAAGAGATTGAACTGCTGGAAGACCATGCCTACTTCGCTACGAACCTTGTTGATGTGCTGAGTATCCTGATCCAGCTCAATACCATCAACAACGATCCGTCCTTCTTGGTGCTCCTCCAATCGATTGATGCAACGAATCAGCGTGGACTTGCCAGAGCCAGAAGGTCCACAGACCACAACTCGTTCTCCAGAGAAGACCTGTAGGTCTACGTCTTTGAGAACCTGAAAGTCACCAAACCACTTGCTGACTCCAGACATCTCAATGATTGGTTTTGCAGTATGCTCATTCATGACGAGGCGAATCCTTAGTCTCAAATACGTGATGAGTCAAGTCGCATTTCAAGGCGACGAAAAATAAGCGCGCAGGAATAGCACAGAACAAAGTAAACCCCTGCAACAAAGACCCAGACTTCAAAGACACGTTGTGTGGAGTTGGCTACTTCCAGTGTCAAAAAAGTCAGCTCTTGGATGGAGATCAACGAGACAATCGAAGAATCCTTGATCAGGATAATGAATTGACCAGCCAGGGGAGGAATGACCCGTTGAACGGCCTGCGGCAAAACAACGTAGCGCATCTGTTGCCAGCGACTCAGGCCGATACTCATCGCTGCTTCTCGTTGACCAACTGAGACGGATTGAATTCCAGAGCGTACAATCTCTGTGATGTAGGCCGCTTCGAAGAGAGCGAGACAGAAAATTCCTGAAAAGGTGTTCGAGAGCAAAGAAACTGGACCAAAGAGAAACTCCACCACACTTTGACCAGTAGGACCCAGGCGTTGATCAAGGGTATCTAAGCCAAGTAGTGGGATGATCTGGCTGCTGATGAAGAAGTAAAAAACGAAGATGAAAACAATGGGAGGAACATTCCGAATCAACTCAACGTAGAGCCGACTGAAGGCCTGGGGAAACAGCCGACGGCTGGTTCGCATCATGCCAGTGACGAAGCCGATAAGTGTCGCCAGGATGATGCTCCAGAAGGCCAACCGAAGTGTCGTCAGCAGGCCCTTAACCAAGAGGTTTGGCAGCAGTGATTGGGTTTCTTCATCCCAGCGGAACAAGTAACCAGGTAGGAAGCCCCAGTCCCATTGGTAGACCAACACGGTGTTGACCCGGTAGCCGATGAAACCAAAAAACCCAATAATTCCCAACAGAACAACTGAGTCTACCCAAGACCAGCGATAGCGCGAGGTAGATCGAGACATGCGATCACATACACTGGTGGGAGAAGTTTCCTGTAGGATCTTCCCCCACCGGAATTAGATAAATTACTGCTGATCGACTTGATCTGCCCAGTCCATCGTCTTGAACCAGTATTGATGTCGCTTTTCGAGCCACCCGTTACTGGTGTTGACCATGATCCAGTTGGAGAAGAAGTTCATCGCATCGGGATCTCCCTTGCGGATACCAAATGCCTCGTCTCCACGGGACAGGTTCTCGGTGGTCGGCATGTAGAGTGCGTCAGGATAACGATAGGTCCACTTTACTGGCTTTGGATGGCTGGAGAGCGTGGCGTGAGCGTTCCCGTTCACCACTTCCTGAAAGGCCATCGTATCGTCATCAAACTGCCGAATTTTGGCTTTCGGCCATATTTTCTCAACTGCATCTGTACATGGCGTGACACCGCGTCGACAAACAAAGATCACATCAGAGCGATTGAACCCTTCTGGCCAAGCAAAATCACCAGCTAGTTTCTTACTGGCAGCAATCCCCATCCCAGAGTGAGCATAGGGAGCGGTGAAATTGATGGTGAGGTTACGCTGAGGAGTGACACTCATTCCACCAATGATCACATCGAATTTTCCAGCGATCAGTGCGGGAATAATACCGGACCATTGAGTGGGTACAAACTCAATGTCAACACCCATGTCTTCAGCAACCTTCTTGGCAACATCAATCTCAAAACCGATCAATTCACCCTGCTTATTGCGCATCGCCCAAGGCACAAATGTGGACATGCCAACCATTAACTTGCCGCGCTTCTTGATCGTCTCGATAACGCTTTCAGAAGTCAGCTGTTGTTGAGTCTCTCCGGCCAAAGCACCCGTATATGCAGGTAGCATTAGCAACAGGCCTAACAGAAGAGTTAGTGAAGTTTTCAAGACTTTCATTCGTCCTCTTTTCAAAAGAGTGGTTAAATCGTTGTCAGAAAATCTGTCAACGAATCTGGAGGTAGGCTACTCTCCCCAGGAAGCCCGCTACAAAAACGCTTTCGCAACGTACGAAAGCTCTCAGGAAGCTTGTTCAACCCCAAGCCTCCTGGTTCAGTGACGACCACGAACTCTCCATTCGAGAATGCTCACCAACAGAGAGAGCACAATCGTGATTCCCAGATACATCGCAGCTACCGTAAGCCAGACCTCAAAACTCATGAAGGTATCTGCAATGATATCCAGTCCCTGGGTCGTCAAATCAAAGACAGCAATCACGCTGACGATGGCTGAATGTTTGATAAGGTTGATCAGCACTCCCGTTAGTGGAGGCAACATCAATGGCACTGCTTGCGGCAGTACAATGTATCGATAGGTGTTCCAACGGGATAGTCCAATGCTGGTACTGGCCTCCCATTGTCCTCTTTGCACGCTCAGGATACCCGCTCGGATGATCTCTGAAGCGAAGGTTCCCTCAAAAAAAGAGATGCAGAGAACTCCAACCCAAAACCTGGGAATCTCGAGAATCGGAGCAAAAACAAAGTAGAACACATACATCTGCACAAGTAATGGTGTGTTGCGAATCACCTCTAGATAGACTTGTGCAACCAGATTCCCAATCCAAGATTGGGACATGCGCAACATGGCGGTCGTTAGTCCAATCAGCAAAGTAATGATGATTCCGTAGAGCCCAATCTCCAAGGTTACGAAGAGACCATCCATTAGAGGCCCCCAGATCAACTCCCCGTCAATGACCCTCCAAAAATACTTGGGGAGCCGATACCACTGCCAGTTGTAGCCCATCTGGGCGGCACCATTGAGCGTGAGCCAGATTAGAGCACCGAAGAATAGCACTAACTGACTGACGTCAAACCAACGAGAATTCCACCATTTGATCGAGCGGGAGGGTGGTTTGCGAAGTTCGCTCATGCTGACTGCGCCACCTTTCGATAGCTGAAGGAAGCATCGAATCGCGACAACACATAGTCTCCGCATTGTACAGGTTCATACTGTACCGACTCCGATTGCGGAAAAACCTTTGCTGGGTCAACCAGTGTTTCGAAGTTTGGATCCCAGGCAATCACCATTGAGTAGCGCTCTACATTTTTTCGGTTGATCACGCGATGCAACGTCGACTGAAAGGCGTTGTTCGTCCAACGAGAAAGCAGGTCTCCCACGTTGACCACCAGGGTATCTTCTAATGGATGAGCTGTGACCCACTCTCCTTGCCTAGTCTGCACTTCCAGCCCACCCACTGAATCCTGCCAGAGTAAAGTTAGACATCCGTAATCTGTGTGCGGTGCCACGCCAAACTGAGTTTCACCAAGGTCTGACGGTTGAGGTGGATAATAAATCACAGAACTACGGGCGATTGGTTGATTAGTCGCTTGTAGAAACACCTCTTCCGGTAGATCAAGGCTCAGCGCAAAAGCCCGCATCATGTCTTTCCCGCACTCTAGACCTGCTTCAAAAAAAGGATAAACAGATGCTCTGAATTCAGGCATTTCTGTGGGCCATTGGTTTCTACCTAAAAAGGGATTTTCCTCAGTTAGATCGGGGTGTTCATCTGGAAGATCCAATCCCCAAACGAAGCTCTCTTTCAAATCTACTCTTGTGGCCTGTTCCATCTTAGCTTGGCCGACTGCTAGGAATCCATGGTGGTTATGGTTGATCTTCAGCTGGTTTTTCCAATCTTTCGGCTGTTGAAAAAACTGTTTTGTTGCTGCATGTGCCTGCTGGATCACCTGAGAAGGAATGCAGTGGTTGCGGATGTAAAAAAAGCCAATCCCCTCGGCTGCTTGGCGAAGTTGTCTGGCAACCTCCTGCATCGCTTGACGGTTGCCAGAACGCAATGGGCGTACGTCAATTACTGGGATTTCATCAATTGTGATCGTTTTGGCTGCTGCGTAGCTCATGAAGAGACGTAGAAAATGGTTTCAAATTACAGGAGAGTGTTCTTGTCGATACAGTTGCTGGATTAGTTTTCGATGACTGAACAAGTATCCCTGATCAACGTTTTCCAAATGTGATTTTAGATGTTGATGCAGAGCTGGAAGTGCATGGAATGGAATGTTGGGAAACGCGTGATGTTCTGCGTGAAAAGGCATGTTCCAGGCGAGCCAGCGTATCGGACGCAGAGTCAGTGTCGTTCGTGTATTGCGTAACAGATCGGCAATCCAAGGGCAGCCTCCATGCTCTGAAATCCGGATCAAGCGCATCACAGGTTCTGCAAGAATTCTCGGAAAAAACCAATACCAGAACAGTAGAGCGTTGCCTGAAAGCAAACTTCCCCCTAGCAGCAACAGATAGAACAGCAGCATCCCTTGTGCTTCGCGCTGAACTTTCTCACGAAGGCGCTCTGGAATGAAAGACTGCTCCAACTCAGAAAATTGACCTTGTGGATGGCGTACTAGATTTTTTAACACGCCCTTGAAGTAGGGGATTGCCGTGAGGTAATACCAATACCCCCAGAAGGTCCGCGCTTGTGGAATGCTTTCCGGATCTTTTTCAGGATGCTGGGTGTAGGTGTGGTGAGCGGCGTGCTCCAGCTTGAAGTACAGCGGTGGGATCATAATCACCAGTCCTGTAAACCAAGCCACTGCCTGATTCAACCAATGGGTCAAAAAAGCGCTTTGATGAGTTGCCTCGTGGAAGGGAGCGAAGAGGTGTACCAGAACCACTCCGTGGAGCACCAGTCCAAAAACCAGCCATGGAGTTTCCATCGTTAATTGCAGAACATACCCCGTCAGGCCAAGCAATCCCAGGTGCACAAATAAAAAAAGCAACCCCTGATTGTCCTGTCGCTTTTGGAGTGGTTTGAGAGCTTCAAGGCTGATCAACTGGCTTGGCCGACGTTGAGAGTTCCCAAGGCTCCATTCGTTGATCGGATTCGTTTCCGACATAAGTATTGAAGATGAGACAGAGATTATTAAGAGATTATTTTGGGTGAGTGTAGTCTGATCGTTTTTCAGAGAACAAGATAAATTCTGAAAGTCCACTGAAGGAGTGGACTTTCAAAAAAAGAAAATCATCGTATTTCTCAAGTCTGGGCAATACTAAATTTCTTCTGAATCAAGTAATTCATCATGTTTCCAGTATTCACACATACAATGACTATCGAAGAGAAGTACCTGGTTCGCTTTCTACTCTGGGCAAGTGCTACTTCTTGGGCGGACAGGGCAGAACTGGTACGTCGTGTGAAGCCACGTGCTCAGGTCTTCAACAACCTCAATATGTTCACCTCAACGCAAGGAGCCTCATGGCAGAAGCGAAACACACACAATCTTGGGCAGAACTGGCAATCGATCTCTACGACAAATTGACCGGTCGCAATGCGGAAATCACCTATGAATTTGAGAACATGGAAGTCTGGGCTCCCAGTGGTGTGGGGCAAGATGCAGAGCACGGGCACTGGAAAATCAATGGAATCCTGAAGATCCGCACCCGTGATGTGAAGCAATGAGTCGTCTGGAGTTTGAAGGTCGGATCGAAATCGTAGGAAGTGAACAGGATCAGATGGTTCTGGTTGGCGAAGGATCCGGGATTCATCTCCAGTTCACACGGCTCGCCACTCTTCGTAAACTCCAACCTTCCTGGAAATTCCTGATGCAACATCGCCAGACAATGGCGATCAACTTGGATGTGCTGAGGCTACCGATTCGGGTCTCGATTGCTCAGCAAGAAATTGCTTCTCTGTCTCCAGAGGAACAACCAAATTGGTTAGCTCGACTGATAGGACTACCTTATGGGAAGATTCGCTGGCAGAGACTGATTAAGACGCTACTTGGTTGAAGAATACTATCGGTGTGGACCCAGACCTTCTCGATCCACGCCTAGTAGTCGAGTAAATTCACCAGCTCTAGTCGGGAAGCACCATACGATCTCGATTTTGGAAGGTCTCCATCCAGGCGGGATACTCAACGGGGAGCGCACTGGCAGAATCCAAAGTTTCCAATTCTGTGGCAGTCAGGGTGAGCTCAGTCGCCTGCAGATTATCTTCGAGTTGCGTCATGGTCTTGGCGCCGATAATGATGCTCGTGATGCCTGGTTGTTGAAGCAACCAGGCCTGAGCTATGCGAGCAACGCTGCAATCATGAGCCTCAGCAATTGGTCGCATCGCATCCACTACACTGAACGCACGCTCCCGATCCACAGGTGGGAAATCAAAGCTAGTCCGTCGGGCTCCTTCCGGACCATCACTGTTTCTATCAAACTTACCACTGAGCAAACCTCCAGCGAGAGGACTCCAGACCATCACTCCGAGTGATTCTTCGCGGCACATGGGTAAAACTTCACGCTCCAGGTCCCGTCCCGCCAAAGTGTAGTAGGCCTGGACTGACTCAAACCGGCTCCAGCGATTGGCTTTGGCAATTTCATTGGCTTTGGCAATACGCCACGCTGCCTGATTGGAAATTCCGATGTAGCGCACCTTGCCACTACGCACTAGATCATCCAAGGCACATAAGGTCTCATCGATAGGCGTCAGTGGATCCAGTCCATGAATTTGGTAGAGATCAATGTGGTCCAAACCCAGCCTTCGCAAGGAAGCATCGACTTCATGATGAATATGGACCCGTGTCAACCCCATGCCATTGATACCAGATCGCATGCGTCCCCGAACCTTGGTTGCAATCACCAAGTCTTCGCGAGGAATAACGGTCTCTCGAATTGCTTGACCCAGTAGTTCCTCACTCCAGCCTTCGTGGTAGACATTAGCCGTATCAATAAAATTCACCCCAGCTTCGACGGCACACTTGAGTTGCTCATTGACTGCTTCTTGGCCCACTTGACCAATCGCTTCCCAACGACCTCGACCACCCCAAGTCATGGTTCCTAAGCAAATCGTCGAAACATAGAGGCCAGTACGGCCCAATGGTCGATATTCCATTTTTGATTCCTTTAAAGAAATACTACAAAAAAATGTTACTGACCTGTAAGGTTACAACCACTATATTCGACATGGCCATCGGGCATAACTGTATTGCAAAGCTTGGCACCCAGCATCGAAGCACCTGTCAACTTCGCTTTCTCCAAATTAGCACCATCAAAGTTTGCACCTTGTAGATTGGCGTTCTCTAGGTTTGCTCCACGCAGATCCGTACCCTGGAAACTGGCACTCCGCAGGTCTGCACCCATCAACTTGGCACCTTGAAGGTATGCTCTTTGGAAATTGACTCGTTGTAAGAAAGCAATCTGCAAATCTACATCCCATAGGTTTGCACGCTGCAGGTTGCTATCAACCAACACAGCACCCTTCAGATTCTCATTTCTCAAATTCATGTCCGACAAGTCACATTCCAGACAACGTTTCGTTTGCATCAACCGATCAAAGTGGGCCTGGTTGAAGGCCCAGGCTATCGTACCCAGCCAAAAGCTAAGGAAAACAAGGATTGTCCTTTTCATGAGGTGTCCTATTGAATAAATTGTTGGATTGCACTGCTTCAGAAACCTACGATTTCAGTCCTATGGCAAACGAGCAAAGAACAAACCGATTCCCCACAGAATGGTAGAGCACTGCTGATTTCAAAATCAGCAGCGCACTCAAGCTTAGGGCATCTGGTAACCAGGAGTAGACTTTGAAAGAGCAATCTCCTCTTCCGTCATATCCTCGCTGATTCCCTCAAAAAGTGGAGATGACAGGTACCGCTCTCCAGTATCTGCTAGCATGCAGAGAATGACAGATCCAGGCTCTGCTTGCTGGGCAATCTGAATCGCAACCGCAAAGGACGAACCACCTGAAATCCCAGTGAAGATTCCTTCCTGGGCAGCTAGCTTACGAGACCATTCAATGCCTGCCGCCCCGGCAACCGGAATCAATTCATCAAACAGTTTACTATCGATTGATTCTTGTAGTACCAATGGGATGAAGTCTGGTGTCCAACCCTGGATTGGATGTGGTTCAAAGTGGGGGTGACTCACAGCAGGAGAGCCATCTGCATCACGTTGTTGAACATGTCCACTACCAACAATCTGAGCGTTGGCTGGTTCACTGAGGATGATCTTCGTTTCTGGACGTTCCCTGCGCAGTACCCGAGCAACACCAGTGACCGTTCCACCGGTGCCATATCCAGTGACCCAATAGTCCAAACGCTCCCCAGCAAAATCAGCCATGATCTCACGGGCCGTTGTGTTTTCATGAATGTCAGCGTTGTCCTTGGTTTCAAACTGGTGTGCCAGGAACCATCCGTTAGCTTCTGCGAGTTCCACTGCTTTCTTGTACATCCCGAAGCCTTTCTGCGCTCTCGGTGTAAGGACAACTTTTGCTCCAAGAAAACGCATCAACTTCCGTCGTTCAATGGAGAAGCTATCCGCCATGGTTACTACCAAGGGATAGCCTTTTGCCGCACACACCATCGCAAGACCAATCCCAGTATTCCCACTGGTCGCCTCTACCACCGTTTGTCCTGGCTTCAGCTCACCCCGCTTTTCAGCTTCTTCAATGATACTGATCGCCAAGCGATCCTTGACGGAGGCAGCTGGATTGAAGGCTTCGGCTTTTACATAGAGCCGCACTCCTTGGGGAGCTAGTTTGTTGATTCGAATACAGGGAGTATTGCCAATCGTGTCAATAATTGAATCATAGAGCCGTCCCTGACCGTTGGTACTTCGTTTATTATTGATTGCCATAGAATTTTCCTCTCAATGAAAAGTAATGAAGCTTTATTAGGCCCAGTTGGTAACAACAAGACGAATGGGAAGCAAGTATATTTCTTGGTCACTTCTAAAAAAGTAGTCACATTTTTTAAAGAGAGGAGATCTGGATTTGGCTGGACTTTCCAAAGGCTCACTTCATCTTGAATTTTCTTCCTGCAAGAAATTTTGCTCCCCCTTTTCACACACCGCATTTTTACGCATCCGTTGAGTTTGAGTTTTAGCTCTTATGAACGCTACTTCGATCATTGAGGAAAGCCGAGTATTGCTGCGCATCGGATTACCCGTCGTAGTCTCAGGAGTGCTGAACCTCTCCATGCAGTTCGTAGATACTGTGATGACTGGGCATGCTGGCCCAAATGAACTGGCAGCAGTTGCCTCAGCAAGTGCCCTGTTCCATCCAATCTTTTGCCTGGGCATTGGTGTGATGGTAGCCCTGACCCCAATTGTTGCTCAGTTGGAAGGGGCTGATCGTATCCACCAAATTGGCCCCAATGTTCGCCAAGGCATTTGGATCAGCATGCTGCTGGCTTTGCTGAGTATGCTGTTGCTCCCTCATTTGAGTAATTTGTTACTCTGGATGGACTACGAATCTGAGGTTGTCAGCATCACGGATGGTTATCTGGAGGCAATCATTTGGGGACTACCTGCAGCTTATGCCTTTCTGGCTATCCGCCATAGTCTCGATGGTCTTGGTATCACCCGGCCCTGTATGTACCTGACTCTCCTTGGCCTAGGCGTCAATATCATTGGCAACTACACTTTGATCTTCGGCAATTTTGGTTTCCCAAGAATGGGAGCTGTGGGGGCTGGATGGACAACGACTATTGCACACTGGGTCATTCTGATAGGAGCACTCATCTATCTTCAATCTAGTCAACGAACTGGAACTATTCGCTTTCTCAGCCGCTTTGATTGGCCCATCTGGAGCTATTGGCGAGAGATTTTGAGGATCGGCATTCCAAGTGGGCTCAGTTTTGGGGCAGAAACCTTTATGTTTACCGTGGTAGCTCTGATGATGGGCAAGTTTGGTGTAACGGCCCTTGCCGCCCACCAAATTTCTATTAACGTAGCAGGACTGACCTTCATGATTCCCATGGGAATCTCAGCCGCGATTACTCAACGAGTGGGTAATGCGGTTGGTCAACAAAATTGGGAGGAAGTGCGTTTTCGAGGATGGT
Organism: Deltaproteobacteria bacterium; assembly: GCA_011522845.1. GTDB lineage: Bacteria > SAR324 > SAR324 > SAR324 > NAC60-12 > JCVI-SCAAA005. The sequence goes on along the minus strand of WTIF01000165.1, from coordinate 531 downwards.
TGGGAGTTGGAGTCTGCGTTGGTATCATGAGCCTGACCGCCAGCATCTTCATTTTATTTCCAGAGTCGATCATTGGGCTCTACACGAGTGATAGTGCCGTCACTAACCTAGCAATAAGCATTCTGTGGATGGCGGCATTGTTTCAACTTTCCGATGGTCTGCAAGTATCCGCCATGAGCGCTTTGCGAGGTCTGAAAGACACACGCATTCCCCTGCTGACCAATTTGTTCTCTTATTGGCCTGTGGGAATGGGATTGGCTTATCTCTTTGGATTTGTCTGGGAGTGGGGTGTGATTAGTGTCTGGGGTGGTCTGATAGCGGGATTAAGTGTGGCAGCTGTCCTTCATAGTCTAAGATTTTACTTGCTCTCCCAAGTACAGATCCCAGAGTCACAGTATGCCCAAGAATGAGCAAGCCTGCATCGTTTAACCTTGAATCGATGGGAAATACCCGCATAGATTTCAAGCTGGTTTAGTCGATCTCAATCCAACCAGAATCTGGATCATTACCAAAGCAAGAAACACCCGCTTG
>WTIF01000305.1 GCA_011522845.1 Deltaproteobacteria bacterium | reverse complement strand
AGCCAAATAAGGGCTTTCCAACAAGTATTTCGTGGAATGGTCATCATTTTTTGTGTTAGGTGCTGATCATTTGCGATTTCACCAGGTGGCTGAAGAACCTGTCAAAGGTAAAGCAACCTGCTATCTCCAACCCTAAGGTAGGAACTAAGAATGCTAAACAAACTCAGAAGAATCTTGACGGCGGGTTCAGTCGCAATGGCGATATGGGCCACCCCCCTGTTTGCCGAGACCCAACTGAGAATGACTTGGTATAATGATGGGATTGAGGGTGAAGTGATGCGATCCTTGTTGGATCGTTTCGAAGCTCAGAACTCAGATATCAAAGTCACCTTAGACGTGGTGCCATACAAATCGATCATGGAAAGTCTGCCAGTACAGCTTGCCGCGGGAGATGGACCGGATATCGCCCGTGTTACCGATCTTGGTGGCCTCTCAAAATACTACATGGATCTGCGTCCACACTTGAGTGATGCAGGTTATTGGGAGAAGAGCTTTGGTCCCTTCCTCAAGTGGTTGCGCCAACCAGGAGACAATTCAGCCATTTCTGGATTCATGACTCAGTTGACAGTCACTGGGCCCTACGTCAACAAGACTCTGTTTGAGCAAGCAGAGGTGCCAATGCCTGGCAAAGGTGCCACCTGGGATGATTGGGCCAAGGCCTCCAAGCAGGTAGCTGACAAATTAGAAATTCCTATTCCAATGGCCTGGGACCGATCTGGTCACCGTGTTTCTGGCCCAGCGATCGCCATGGGTGCCAAGATGTTCGATGGCAGTGGCGAACCAGCTCTGATTGACGAAGGTCTAAAGCGCATGACGCAGCGTCTATATGACTGGCACCAGCAGGGAATCATGGCCAAGGAACTCTGGGGCTCTGTTTCTGGTTCAACCTATCTGGGAGCAAATGAAGATTTCACCAATGCTCAGGTCGTGATGTACATGAGTGGGTCTTGGCAAATTCCTCAGTTCGCCAAGAATATTGGTGATGCCTTTGATTGGTGGGCAGTGCCCGCCCCTTGTGGCCCGGCAGCCTGTACCGGAATGCCAGGTGGAGCAGCCTTGGTAGCGATGAAGGATACCAAGCACCCGGAAGAAGTCGCTAAACTGATGGACTGGTTGGCTCAGGAAGAAAATCTCGCAGAGTTCTACGGTCGTACTCTTTTTATCCCAGGGCATCTTGGGCTGGCTGAGAAGGGAGTGGACTTTGATACAGAAGATCCTCGTGCAAAGCACGCTCTGGAAACCTTTGCTGGAGCAGTCCCAGGCATTTCTCCAACCGCCTTTGACCTACAGGGCTATGTCTACAACCGCGTCATGTTCAACGCACTCATCTCTCGTCTGAATGAGGCCATCATGGGTGAACTGACTTTGGATCAGGCCTATGAGCGGATGGAGCAAGATATCCAGCAACAAATCGCTGAGAAGAAGCGAGGAGGCTGATTCTGCTGACCATCGCATGATTTCGCTAAGTGGAATCGTGCACTCTTCATTTTGATCATCAATTCCGCCAACTGCTGTTGTGGTTGGCGGATCCTTTCCCTCTAAAAAGTCTCCCAGCTTCTAAATGAATTCAGAACTTGCGCAACATTCTCAGTTGAAGGATGTGGAGACCGGTCAATTCCAACCAAAAAGCCTGATTACCTGGCCACTTTTCCAGTTGTTTCGTCTCATCGAATGGCCGATGAAACGTCTCCAGAGTCTGCTGGGACTGGGAACAATGCCCTATATTTTTCTGTTACCCAATTTGTTTTTCTTTGGGCTTTTTGTTGTCCTGCCTTTGTTTGTTAACTTTGCCTTTTCACTGACAGGTGGAACCAATCTTTACCTGGATGACCGTACTTTCACGGGTACAGAACAATATGCCTTTTTGCTGGACTGTGGAAGTTATGTAGACCCCTTAAGCTGTCGAGAGGATCGCTTCTGGAAAGGCCTCTTTAACACAGCAATCTTCATTACTCTTCAGCTTACCTTTCTGGTTCTTTTCTCGTTGATCACAGCTCTGGTGTTGAACAAAAAAATCAGGGCAAGGGGATTCTTTCGATCGGTTTATTTCTTTCCTGTTTTGCTCTCCCCGGTAGTGGTTGCGCTGATCTGGAAATGGATCTTGCTGCGTGACGGAATTCTCAACGCCTGGCTTGTAGAGTTGGGATTTGACAAGATCCTCTTCTTTGTAAGTCCAGCATGGGCGATGTTCTGGGCGATCTTCATTTCCATCTGGGCTCACATGGGCTTCTACACACTAATCCTGCTTGCAGGGCTCCAGGCAATTCCTCCGGATCTTTACGAAGCAGCGGAGATGGATGGCACAAAGCGTGAGCGGATTTTTTGGCGGATTACCCTGCCGCTGCTTTGGCCCAATCTCTTGGTGGTGATTGTGTTGGCCTTGATCAAGGGTGTGCAGACGTTTGATGAAGTCTTCGTACTGACGGGGGGTGGTCCAGGCACAGCTACTCAATTCATTGTTCAGTACATCTACAACACAGGCTTTACGAATCAGATCCAAAACTTTGGCTTGGCTGCAGCTGCCTCCGTCATTTTGGGAGTAGTTCTGTTTGGGCTCACTATGTTGCAGCTGGCAGCCACTAGATGGAAAGACAATGGCTAGTTCTGCTTCTCTTCCTTCCCGAACCTGGCAGTTTCTCACCCTTCGAAGAGGCGGCAAGCGTTGGCATTGGACCGATCTGTTTACTTATGGTTATCTGGGCTTGGGAATTTTCCTGATGTTTGGTCCGGTGGTCTGGTTGGTTTTGTCTTCATTCAAGACTCCGGCTGGGTTACTCGAATTTCCGCCAACCTGGGCTCCCTTGGGTCAAGTTGTGGTTGAAGTCGAGGGTTATAAAAAACCACTCCCGATGTACCGTGTCACCATGGAAGACGGTACTACAAAAGATCTGGCCCAAATTCGCCGGATCGGAATCATCAGTCAGATGTTGGATCCAGCAGATCCAAGTACCAAATACAAGATTCCGATCAAGCAGCGAGAACCTATTCGTGAATTCCGCATGGCTTGGGAAAATTACCTTGATCCATTGGAACGCTTCAATTTTTTGAGCTACCTCACGAATTCGGTCATTGTCACCACGCTAGCTACCTTGATCACCCTATTAATCAATTCGATGGCAGCCTTTGGTCTCTCGATTTACGAGTTCAAAGGTCGCAACGCGGTGATGCTCTTTGTGATCGGTACCCTGATGATTCCGATTACGGTGATTCTGGTCCCGGTGTATCTGGTGGTGACCGAGCTTGGAATGGTCAATTCACTCTGGGCAGTGATTTTGCCGGGAGCCGCAACGCCAACGGGAGTTTTCTTGCTGCGACAATACATGTTGACGATACCAAGAGACCTGATTGAAGCTTCTCGGATGGATAAAGCCACAGAGTGGCAAGTTTACTGGCGGGTAGTCCTGCCGCTGGCCATGCCTGCAGTCGCTGTCCTGGCGATCTTTTCAATCATGTGGCGTTGGAATGAATTCCTCTGGCCGCTGATCGTGCTCAACCGCTCCGAGGTCTATACTCTTCAGGTGGGCTTAAATGCCTTCCAGGGTGAACTGGACGTACAGTGGCACTACATTCTGGCGATGACAGTGGTTACTTTGATTCCAGTCGTCGTCGTTTTCGCCTTCCTACAAAAATTCATCACAACCGGCATTGCCAGTTCAGGTATGAAATGAGTGAGAAACCGCTACTGTTCCTGGATCCGTTTCCACGGAATCAGGAAATGGTTTTTTCTGAATCGACCGAGCAAGTATTGAGAGATCTTGGTCGTTTAGTGATCCACTTTGGCTCACGGGCTCCGGATGAACTGGTGGAGGAAATCCTCCCTGAAGTTGAAGTGATCATTGGTCAGACGGCAATGCCCAAGGAACGCTTGGATCGTGCTCCAAAACTACGTGCAATTCTCAATGTGAAGGCCAACTGGGAGCCCAACATCGATTATATGGAAGCACATGCTCGGGGCATTCATGTGCTCTCCGCTGCCCCTGCCATGGCCCCTGCTGTGGCGGAGTTTTGCCTCAGCCAGGCGATCACTCTGGCAAGAGGACTTCAGCATGCAGATCCTCTTTTTCGAAAAGCACAGGAAGCCTATGGAATCGGTGGCAATGGCATGGCCTACAGCCTCTTCGATTCAACAGTAGGGCTGATAGGTTACGGAAATCTAGGCAAGTCACTGGTACCGCTTTTGCGGCCGTTTCAACCTAAAATTCTTGTCTATGATCCCTGGCTTTCGAATGGATATTTGAGCAAAGAAGGGCTGATTCCTGTTACTCTGGAAGAGGTGCTGACGAAATCCAGGTTCCTCTTTCTATTGGCTGGTGTCACTACAGAGAATGAAGGCTTTCTGGGGCGACCAATGCTCGAATCCATTTCAGCAGACTCGACAGTAGTCTTGGCCAGTCGAGCGGAGATTGTAGACTTTGAAGAATTTGTTGAATTGGCAGGTCAGGGGCGATTCCGGGCAGCTATTGATGTGTTTCCAGAAGAGCCAGTTTCCAAAGATGACCCGATTCGAAAAACACCCTACATCCTGTTTTCATCACACTTAGCCGGAGGAATTCGTCCGTCCTATGAGCGTATTCAGGAAATGATGCTGGATGACATTGGACAGATCCTACAAGGATTGCCACCCTTACGAATGCAGCGTGCAGAACCGAATCTGGCTGCGAAAATGCGCAGTCGCTGAACCAATGGGAATGAAATGACAGAAATTGCGCTGAAAAACGTCTACAAAGCCTTTGACTCCGTGGAGGTGCTGCATGGCATTGACCTTCAAGTGCAGAGCGGTCAGTTTGTCGTTTTTGTCGGTCCTTCAGGTTGTGGAAAAAGCACACTGCTGCGAATCATCGCTGGACTAGAGGAAGTAACATCTGGTGACGTAGAAATTGACGGTGAGGTTGTCAACAACGTTGCAGCCTCCGAGCGTGGCTTGGCGATGGTCTTTCAGTCCTATGCGCTGTACCCGCACATGACCGTTTACCAAAATATGGCTTTTGGTCTGGAGAACTCTCGGATGCCCAGAGATGAGATCAACCAACGGGTGTCTAAGGCCGCGGAGATGCTACAAATCACAGACTATCTGAAACGTCGCCCCAAGGCACTTTCAGGAGGTCAACGGCAGCGAGTTGCGATCGGCCGAGCCATTGTTCGTGAACCGAAAGCTTTCCTGTTTGATGAACCCCTCTCCAATCTGGATGCTGAACTGCGTGTCACCATGCGCAAGGAGCTGGCTGCGCTTCATGCCAATATTGGTGGAACCATGATCTATGTGACACACGATCAAACAGAGGCAATGACGCTTGCGGATCAAATCGTGGTTCTGAACCAGGGCCGTGTTGAACAGGCTGGTCCACCGCTGGAACTTTACAACACGCCCCAAAATCTCTTTGTTGCCGGATTTATCGGCTCCCCTCGGATGAATATCGTTCAGGCTCAGCTTGCACGTAAAGGAGAACAATGGATTTTGAAATCCGGACAAACCGAAATCATGATCAACTCTCTGCCTGATTTGGTTGAGGGAGAAGCCTGCTCTTTCGGAATTCGACCAGAACACATCAAACTGGCAAATGCGGACGATGCAGACGCTTCGGTCATTGTTGAATTGACGGAGCAACTTGGTGGTGAAACCTACATCTATTGTCGTTCCGAGGATCTTGGAGCTTTCAATGTTCACCAAGCCGGACAGATCCCTGTCAAGCGTGGAGAGCCCCTGCATCTGAACTTCGAGCGCTCTAGTCTTCACCTGTTCGACAAGAATGGGAAGGTATTGGCAAATGGATTGGGTTGATCGAATTGACGTTTTGGCGCAAGTGGATATTTGATGGTTCGCTGAGATGTTCCAAGGAGTCTGTGAAACCATAAAATTAATTGATTGTGAAAAGTCTCCATTCCCCACAATCAGCATGCACGTTTATACTGAAAGACCGGGGATTTGTCATGCTAATGAACAAGATCCCAGCACTATGTGCCTAATCAGAAATATCGCTTGATATCGCTGTAGTTACCATCCAAACGCAAAACAACTTCTACGGACACCTCATTGCGGTTCCTCCAAAACCATCCATGCTTTCCCTTGAAAGCAGCCTTCAGCTCACCTTCCTGGCTTGGCACAAAAAATCCTTTTTCATAGCTGATGGATTCCTTGCCGTCTCCATCTCCATGCATATCAAAATTGACGCTGCCCGGTTGAGCGTCCCACAGAAAGCGAGCCACTGCGTTTTTCTCCATAACCAATTTTAGTTCTTTCCCTTCTCCTGGTTCCAAGGAAATTCTAATTTCTTCCCGCCAGGGTTCGACCTCTGGGGGAGTCTCTTCAGGCTGAATTGCCAGCTTTTCTGAGCCCTTGTCAGTTGCTGAAAGCTGAGTGACTGGGGTGTCCGCCGGAAGCATTTCAAAGCCTCCGTGATCACTAACCTCGCGTGCTAGTTCTTGCTTAATCTCCCCCATCTGAGTAAGACCAAGCAGACGTCCAATGCCTGTTGGATCGATAGCATACTCTGCAGGTAAGATGACGCTGACCAATAACACAGCAGCAGTTAGAAGAGCCAAGATTGTCGAACGAGCCAATTGCTTCGAAGAGGGTAGTTCTATTGGGGATGAATTCTGAGAGTTGTACATCTGTTTCTCCAACATAGTTTAAGCAACGAAATATCCAGTGAGTTGATAGCCAATCAATACGAAACCAGCACACATCATCAGAACGTTCACGTTGTAGGCGTGTAGTTTGAAACTCGCACTGCGTCGCCAATAACCCATGACTATGAGAATAGCTCCCAAAGCGAGCAACTGCCCGATTTCGACGCCGACATTGAACGCCAGCAGATTTGCCAATAGACCGTCTGGTGAAATCTGGTACTCAAGGATTTTGGTGGAGAGACCAAAGCCGTGAAACAAACCGAAAACCAGTGTTGCTATTTTGGTGTCTGGCTGCACGCCTAGCCAACGTTGATAAGCTCCGAGATTGTCCAGTGCCTTATAGACCACAGAAAGCCCGATCACAGCATCAATTAGATAACTATTAATGCCGATGTTGAAATAGACTCCCAGGAGCATAGTACTGGAGTGACCAATGGCAAAAAGACTGACGTATAGTGCGATTTCCTTCATGCGATACAGGAAAAAGATCACACCTAGCAGAAAGAGAATATGGTCATATCCTGTCACCATATGTTTTGCCCCAAGATAAACGAAAGGGATCAGGTGAATGCCTGTGATGGCTTGAATATATCCTTTGTCACCTTGAGCAACAGCATGCGCCCAAAGGAACGAAGGACTAAGGAGCGATAATACAAAAGTTGTCCAACCAAATAAGAATAGGGTTGGGCGAATAAAAAGAGATTTATGTTTTGGGCGTAATTGACCAAACATCTGGGTCTCCATTTTCGATTGAGTAAGACACAATCCTGACAACTCGTGATCAGTACTGAAAGTCTACCAATGGCAGATCCAGGCTTATTTTTGTCGGATTGCTAAAGAATCAATTCGGAATACTTGGATTAAAGGCAGATTAGGACTTGGGAGGTCGGTCAAGACGATGCGGAGGTCGATTTCAGATTTTTAGACTGCGATCCACTGAAGTCAGAAGAAAAAGATAAGAATGGTGCTGC
>WTIF01000266.1 GCA_011522845.1 Deltaproteobacteria bacterium | reverse complement strand
CTCAGCATTATGTCCAAGGCTATAGAAATTTGTTTGATGAATCCGCTTTTGGCTGGGTAAGAGAGAGCTACGACAGGGCTGCTCAAATTTACGCTCCAGGGGGGATAACTCTTCAGGGCTGGGACAAGATTACCGATTTCTGGTTGGGGCTTAGAGCCAGTTTAGGTCAGGTAAAGTTTACAGCTGATCACTTGATTCATCGTGAGGATCCAAGAGAGCCTGAGCGGCTCGCCCTGCGCTGGACTGTAACTGGACAGCATGAAGGAAGAGGCCGATATGGAGAACCAAGAGGCAACCCACTTCATTTTTTGGGAATCAGTCACGCAGAATTACGCAGAGGAAAGATTTTACGCGAATGGGTTTTGCTAGATGAACTAGCAATTTGGCAACAAATTTTTTCTAAATTTTGAGTTCGTCTAACTCCTTTTGGACAGGAATTTCTGATGGATATTGTCCGCTTCAATGAATTGATCCCCTGTCGCACTGCTTTCATAGATGCCCACACTCCAGGATCTGATCAGAAAGAAAATTACACCATCATTGGCGCTGGGGTTTCAGAATCACCAGATCAGCATGTACATCTCAGCAAAACTCCTGGTTTCAATATTGGGGCAGCCGCACAACCTGCGGGTTGTACAAACTCCTTGCACAGCCATCGGACCGCTGAGGTATTCATCATTCACTCTGGAAAGTGGAGATTTTTTTGGGGCCTGTACGGCGACAAAGGTGAAGTTGTTCTGGAACCAGGAGATGTGATCAGCCTTCCAACGCATATGTTTCGTGGTTTTGAAAACATCACTGAACTGAATGAATCCAATCCAAATGGCTACGGATTTATGTTCGCTGTCCTAGGTGGAAATGACTCTGGGGGCGGAGTATTGTGGGCCCCACAAGTCATTGAAGCTGCCCAGGCGCATGGATTGGTGCTACTTGAGAATGGGCTCTTGATTGATACACACAATGGTGAATCAATTCCCGATGGAATAGCCCCACGCAAACCCTTGGAGGGAGCTGACTTGGAAGCATTTGACCAAAACAATATTGAAGACCCTAATCGTGTTCTAGCGAGGAAATCTGAAAGTAGCAGCCTTATCCTGGGCACTTCAGACAAAGCAACAATCCGGGAAATGCCTGGATTTGAAATCTTTCGGACTTCAGGGCTTGAGACTATTGAATTGGGAGATTCAAGTCCCGCTGTGTTGATCTGTAACGAAGGGAGTTTTCAAATTGGAGATCATCTCATCGAGAAAGGAGATGTGGTTTATCTTGATGCAGGGGACTTCAGTACAATTGAGTTTTCCACAGCTTGTGAAGTTTTTTTGGTCACCCCGACTTCTGATCCAGCTGGTCACACTAAATACTTGTAAGGAGAAAGACATGTCTGGATTAGCTGTCACCCATGTAGGTTCACTTCCTCGCAGGCAGAGGGTGGTCGACCAAATTTTCGCAAGAGAGAATAATGAACCTTGGGATCGGGTAGAATTTGACGGGATCATGGCTGAAGAGGTAGCCGAAACTGTCCGACTTCAACAACAGGCAGGGGTAACAATTGTTAGTGATGGTGAAACCTCTAAAATTTCCTATGCTACTTATGTCAAAGATCGTTATTCCGGTTTCGCAGGTGATAGTCCGCGCCAACCTCCGGCTGATCTGAAAGACTACCCAAGCTTTCTCGAACGTTTAGCCAAAAGTGGTGGTACTCCTCAATATTCTAGACCCTGCTGTGTAGGGCCGATCAGCCCTAAGGATTCCCACGATCTTCAAGCAGACATCCAGCACTTACAGGCTGCAATGGCTTCGAATTCTGTCGCCCAAGGGTTTATGAATGCAGCAAGCCCTGGAGTGATTGCTCTCTTCTTACCAAACCAATATTACCCAGACCATGAAAGCTATTTGATCGCCTTAGGAGAAGCACTGAAAACAGAATATCAAGCCATCATTGCTTCTGGACTTTCGTTGCAACTAGACTGTCCGGATCTGGCCTTGTCTCGGCATATGCTTTTTACGGAGAAGTCTGATGATGAATTTCTTGATCTTGCAAGACTTCATGTGGAGGTGCTCAACTCTGCCTTAGCAGGATTACCTGCTGAAAAAATTCGTCTTCACATCTGTTGGGGAAATTACGAAGGGCCTCATCACTGCGATATCGCTATGGATAAAGTCTTTGACGTGTTGATGTCAAGCAAAGCCCAATATGTTTTATTCGAAAATGCCAATCCAAGACATGGTCATGAATGGGCAGTTTTTAAAGAAAGAAGTGCTCAAATTCCTGATGATAAGATTCTAGTCCCCGGAGTTGTGGATACCACAACCAACTTTGTAGAACATCCAAGATTGATTGCACAACGACTTGAAAGATTTGTGAACTTTCTGGGTAAGGAACGAGTTGTCGCAGGGACAGATTGTGGATTTGGTACTTTTGCAGGCTTTGGTGCAGTCGATCCCCAAATTGCTTACGCAAAGCTCAGATCATTGTCTGAAGGAGCCAGCTTAGTCTGAAATGACCATCCTGAATTATTTATTATGAATCCAACTCAGAATTCAGCTTCTCGACCAACAGCTCTGATTACAGGTGGGGTAGGTGGAATTGGTAGAGCAATCTGCCTTACTTTGGCGTTAAATGGCTTCCAAGTGCTTTTCACTTACCGATCGAAGTTCAATGAGGCGCAGCGACTCGAAAAGGAGCTAGCTGGGACCGGACATCAGAGTTTCCCACTTGATGTAAGTGATTCTCATCAGATTGATAAGCTTGCACTGACCATCTCTGAAAAAACTCGCCAGCTCGACTTACTGGTGAATTGTGCTGGAATGACACGTTTTGTTCCACATCAAGACATGGACAGCCTAGATGATGAGTTGATTGATCAAATTTTTCAGGTCAACTGGCGAGGTTCTTTTTCAACAATTCGATCATTTAGAAAGCTACTCGAAAATAGTCCTGAAGCACTGATTGTCAACATTTCATCAATAGCGGGAAAAACTGGTGAGGGAAGCAATGTTGCCTACTGTGCATCCAAAGCCGCCTTGGACTCAATGACCAGATCGTTAGCAAGGGCTTTGGCTCCTAAAATTCGAGTAGTCTCTGTTGCTCCAGGAGTGGTCGAAACAGAATTTATCAAAGGATTGGATCCGGAATGGCGAGAGAAACAACTGCGTAGGACGCCAAGTGGCCACTTTGCTCAACCAGAGGAGGTAGCAAAAGCGATCCTTCATCTATTCCAGGATCTAAAGAGCTTGAATGGCTGTCGTCTTGATTTAGACGGCGGAAGACCCCTTGGCTAAAAATTCTTCTACTTTGGGTATTGCCACAACCAACTGTCCCTTCCCCCCCTTAGAAAATTTCACTCTAAAAAAAAGACCCTCACCACACCTGAATTCAGTCAACAGGTCTCCAAAGAGCCCATCGATTAGGACAGATTTTTGCTTGTTAGCTACTCAATCTCTAAGGTTCATGGAGTGAACCCAACTAAATGGAAGATTGATGTTATTGAAGAGACCTCACTATCAAATACCCTCACTCACTGAAGCTCAATCCCTCCTGGAGCGAATCAAAGAACAATTTCCTTTGACTGAATTGCCCAGTCAACATTGGGAATACGTTTACTACGACACTTTTGATTCAAGACTCTTTAAAAATCAGCAGTTACTACGTCAAGAGACCAGAACTGACGTCGAAGACGAATCTTGGCTTTGCTGGCTTAGTTTAACAGGTAATCGAGTACTACAACGCGGGCGTTCCCCTGTTCAAGAATCTGTAATTGAGCAACTTCCTTCAATCCCGCTGAGACCATTACTTGAGCCCATTCTTCACCCCAGGTCTCTCTTAAGTCTGTTTAAAATCTCAGTTCACCAGCAGTGGCTAGTTTGGAAAAATAAGGACGAAAAGACCGTTCTTCGCGTGATGCTAGAATCGACAAAGCTCTTCCGTGAAAATCAACTTGAAGACCTTCAAAACCGTCTGGTGATTCTCCCGTTTCGTGGATATCCAAAGCCATCCCAGCAAATTAATCGTTTCTGTCGTGAAGAAGGCCTGGAGGAACTCAATGAAGATCTTTTCCAAATTGTATGCGGCAAATTGGAACTGAAACCTGGAAGTTATCAGCCCAAACCAAAATTGAAGCTTTCTCCTCTTGGTAGAACGGATCAAGCACTTCGATCCATTCTAAGAGCAAGCACGAAGGTGATGGATTTAAACCATCAGGGTACGATTGAGGCACCGGATACCGAATTCCTGCACGATTTCCGGGTTGCTTGCCGTAGAGCCCGATCAGCGCTGAACCAACTGAAAGGGGTTTTCCCTCCGGAACAGATTCAAGACTTTCGAGATGACTTTGCTTGGCTCAGTGATCGAACCGGTCCCACTCGAGACCTGGATGTTTATCTTCTTGACTTCAATTCATACCAGGCCCAACTGCCTGAAGAACAGCAAGCTGATCTTGAAGCTTTTCGGGAGCTGCTGCAGACAGAAAATGCCAAAGAGCAAAAACTTTTAGCCAAGGATCTTCAGTCCAAGCGGTATCAAAAGTTCCGCTCAAACTGGGAGGATTTTTTAACAGATCAGACCCCTTCTACAACCACTGGTGGAGCAGCAGAAGTTCGCAAGACAGCATCAAGAAGACTCCTTAGAAGTTATCATCGCTGCTTAGCTGAGGGGAAAGCGATTGATCACGATTCTCCTGATGAAGCTCTTCATGACCTCAGGAAGAGTTGTAAGAAGCTTCGATATTTACTGGAGTTTTTTGAGAGCCTTTGGCCCGCAAAAGAGTTTCAGGGGATTCTGAAACCTCTCAAAGCGCTGCAAGAAGATCTTGGTCAGTTCAATGATTGCTCAGTTCAGCAGGAATCTTTAAAAAATTTTGGAGATATGCTTGCCAAGCAGCAACCTGTTCCCGCCCAAACTTTAGTTGCGATGGGGATGCTTGTCAGTACCCTGAACCAACGGCAGGCTGAGGCTCGTCAGCGGTTCCAGGCAAGTTTTAGTGGATTTGCTTCAACGCGGACCCAAAATCGTTTCAATCTTCTTTTTCAACAGCCAATTCTTGTTGAGGAGTTGAACTGATGCAGATCTTGGCTTCTTACAACATCAAAGGTGGCGTCGGAAAAACCGCTACCTCTGTGAATTTGGCTTTTCACAGCGCACATGAAGGAGCCAGAACACTGATTTGGGATCTTGATCCCCAGGGGGCAGCGACCTTCTATTTTAGAGTTCGACCAAAGATCAAAGGGGGGTCCAGGGCTTTGCTGAAAGGTCGTCATGATCTAGCCGATCTGATCAAAGCGACTGACCATGAAAACCTCGATCTGTTGCCTTCTGATTTTTCATACCGGACGATGGACCTCCTGCTTGACGACACGAAGAAGCCTAATGAGCGACTCAAGACATTGCTGAGTCCTCTAGCAGGGGAGTATGACTACGTTTTTCTGGATTGCCCACCAGGGCTGACACTCCTATCAGAAAGTATTTTTGAGGCTGCCAATGTCCTTGTGGTTCCGGTCATACCCACATCTCTCTCCCTCAGAACCCTAAAGCAATTGGTAGAATTTCGTCGCAAGAAGCAATTGCGAAATTTCAAGATGCTCGTATTCTTCTCAATGGCTGATCGACGCAAGCAATTGCATCGAGACCTAATGCAAATGATGCCTCGCAAGTATCCGAATTTTCTGAAGACAAATATCCCATATTCAACTGAAATTGAGCGTATGGGAATAGAGCGAGCCCCAGTAAGCTGCTTTGCGGAAAACAGCAAATCAGCACAGGCCTATCAGGAACTCTGGCAAGAAGTGAAAGCCCACCTCCCGGCCTGGTAATTCAACTTTTCAATCCATTGATTACATGCCTGAATCTCCCGTGTCTGCCCGAAAGACACCTCGTCCTCTTTCGGCATTCCGACGTGCAGAAGCAATGTCCCACGATCTTTCACAGCTACCGGGCAAAGGCCCATCGTATTTTGACGATGTGAAATTAGCCGGATTACTAAGCAAAGAGAGTATTGAAGAACAAATCCAGTGGCTTCGTCGACTAGATGTGGACAGTTACATCCAAAGGGTTGTAAATCCGTCTGAAAACCAAAAGCGTCTTAGCTCAGCTGAAGTCATTCAGCAGCTTGGAGGGAACCTGATTCAAGAAGAGATCGAGGGACCTCTTTATCTGGCTGAGGTTGAATTTCAGATCGGTGCTCTAAAAAGAAGAATTGGGTTTGTTGCTCAAGACCACAGAACTCAACACGGAACCTGGGATCCTAAACATCATCGCCGAGCAGCAGATAAATTAGGTTTCTTTGCTATCCATGGCATGCCAGTGGTGACTTTTATTGACACCCCTGGAGCGGTTGCCACTGCTGAAGCTAATCTTGACAATCAATCGCACAGTATCTCTTTTTTGATTGCCGAAATGGCAAATCTACAGTTGCCAACCGTAGGTATTGTTTTTGGGGCTGGATACAGTGGGGGAGCCATTCCACTAGCAACCACAAATGTATTGCTGGCAACCAAAGATGGAGTATTCAACACGATTCATCCAAAAGGACTGAGCAACATAGCTCGCAAGTACAACCTGTCCTGGCAAGAGTGTGCGAAATTTATGGGAGTTTCCTCCTATGAACTTTACTCCAGCGGATATTTCGATGGGATTATTGATTTCTCGTTAGACCAGCCTGGAAAAATCTCAAATCTTCGGGAAGCGATACTTAGTGGAATTGAAACAACAGAGCAAAACGCTCGTCTTTTCCTCAAAGAAAACTCATTTCTTTTTGACCACTACAAAGAAAACATTGGACACTATCTCAATCCAAGTGAGCTTCAGATTGTCGCAAATCGGAGAACTCACAAACCTCCTACAGGAACACTAAACGTTTTCGGTTCAGCCTATCGCTTCATGCGTGGGGTCAAGATGCGTCAAAAAATCCAAAGTGAGTCTCTGAAGAATTACTCCAGACTCAGCAGTAAGACTGCCAAGACTCCAATTGGTACCTTGACCGAGAGAATTGAGCAGGAGCGTCAAGAAAAATTCAAGAAGTGGCTTCAGGCCCCTATCGAACTTCGCTACCAAGAGGAGTTAAACAAACGCTACCAAAGGTTCCTCGAAACAAAAGCAGAACGAGATGTAGAACGGACCAAACTCTTCGCTTTTTTTGTAGGGGATCCAAAGGACAACTTTGAGAAGGCACTGGAAGAATTGACCCTGGAGGTGTTGATCTATCTTTATAATTTTTGGAAAGACAGCACCCGTGAGAACATGATTCAACTTCATGATTTTCTTCAGGAAGCAACGCTTTCCGAGATCCATGAAAATCCCACATTACTTGACGTTTTGCTTGTCCCCGAAGTGAACCAAAGTTTGCAGCAAAACTTCCAGAACATCCTGCTCTTTGACATGCTTTACGATGGAGTGATCGAAAGCCTCCCCATGATTGCAGGTGAATTGAAAGGGACAAATCACATCTCGCAGCAATCAGTAGAGAAGCTTTTTGAAAATTCTTTCAACATTGCCTTGAAAGAATTTGAAAAGATGGAGCTTCAGCTTGAGGGTGATTGGGTGCGACAAAGCTTCTTCAAGTGGCTCGCCCAGTTCATCGCGCAAAAGAACTGTGACACAGTGATGGCAACGATAAGTGGCTGGAAGAGAATTGTCTATCCGAGGATGTCTCCACCTTTGTTTGGGGTGGTGCGCTACTATTTCTCTGGATTGCTACCCTCGCTTTATAAAGCTCAACTTGGTGAGAGCAAGTTTCAGGGCAAGATCACTCCTCGAAACATTGGAATCAAAGACTTCTGGAATCGACTGGATCAAGCCTATAAGGATCTGCTTATTCAGAACTTGTTAAGAGATTACAAGAAGAATCACATTGAACCGAAGCAAATACTTGACAAGTATTTCGCAAACTTCAAAGAGCTTAACGCGGAAAAGATCACCGCAAATCCTGTAAATTTCCCGGGATTTCGCCAAGCCATTGAGCAAGCTCTTGACAGTGGAATCGCTCCCTGTGGAGTAGTTACAGGTATTGCGAATTTCACGGATAACAGAGCGACAACTAAGGTCGGCTTGGTCCTGAGCAACACTCGTTTTCAGGCTGGTGCCTTTGACATGGCAAGCTGCGAGAAGGTTTGTCTGCTGCTTGATGAGTGCGCCCAGCGCAACCTTCCTGTGATCTTTTTCATTTCTTCAGCTGGTATGCAAACTAAGGAGGGGGCAGGATCCCTCTTCTCCATGGCAACGATGAACGATCGACTGACACGCTTTGTCAAGGACCATGATCTTCCGGTGATTTGCTTTGGATTCAGAGACTGCGTCGGGGGTGCTCAAGCGAGTTTCGTAACTCATCTTCTGGTGAAAACCTACTATCTTTCAGGTGCTCAAATCCCTTTTGCTGGGCAACTTGTTGTTGAGAGTCACCTTCCAGCATCGTCCACACTTGCAAACTACCTGAGCCAAAAAGACGGAACAATGGATGGCTTGGTGGAAAATCCATTTGATGAGCAAATTGATCACGCTTTGCGCCAGATTGATCCTAGTATTCCAATGCCAAAGCTTTCAATTCAGGAAGTGATTTCGAGGACACTGACGGGTGAGTATAACCTCTCTACTCAGCTAGATCAGGAAGTTGAATCCCTTGAAAAATCTGAGTTGATGCAAAGCGACATCAAAAGAGTTCTTGTTCATGCTAGAGGATGTACTGCTGCAAGATTGATCCAAGCTTCTCAGGAACATGGACTAGAAGTCGTACTTGTTCAATCAGATCCAGATATGGAGAGCTATCCGGCCCAATTACTCCGAGAAAACGATAGGCTCGTTTGCCTTGGTGGAAACACTCCTCAAGAAAGCTATTTAAACGCGATGAGTGTCATCAGAATCGCTGAAATTGAGGGAGTAGACGCCATTCACCCAGGCATTGGCTTCCTCTCAGAATCACCCCAATATGCTCGTATTTGCCGAGAACATGGTCTGAATTTTATTGGACCACGTTCTGACAACATGGATCTGATGGGAAACAAATCTAATGCGATCAATACTGCAAAAAGGCTCAAGATTCCTGTTGTTCCGGGTAGTGAAGGGGCTTTGGCAAATTCATCAGAGGCTTCCAATGTAGCGGAGGACATTGGATATCCTGTGCTGATCAAGGCTGCCCATGGTGGTGGCGGCAAAGGCATTGCGGTTGTTGAACAGCCGGGCCAATTGGAACCGATGTTTATTCGGATGTCGAAGGAAGCACTAAATGCCTTTGGTAACGGTGATTTGTATTTGGAAAAGTTCATCCGCTCATTGAGACACTTGGAAGTCCAAGTTCTTCGGGACCTTCAGGGGAATTCTCATTTGCTGGGTATTCGAGACTGTTCGGTCCAGCGAAATTATCAGAAACTCATTGAAGAGAGCGCATTTGATCTGCCACAGAAAATTCAGGATCAACTTTTCAAATACTCTAGAAAATTGATTGATGAAATTGATTATGTTGGAGCCGGTACTGTTGAATTCATCTACGATCTAGGAGAGCAAAAAATCTACTTCATGGAGATGAATACGCGTTTACAAGTAGAACACCCCGTCTCAGAGATGGTCACTGGGGTGGACTTGGTCAATCAACAGTTTTCAGTAGCGAAAGGCAACAGCCTTGAAGGGTTGGAAGTCCGGCCAAATGGACATGCTATGGAACTTCGGATTAATGCAGAAAGAGTTGATCTAGACTCTTCAGGTTCCCTTCGTTTTGTTCCAGATCCCGGCAGAGTCACTGAAGCTTACTTCCCAGCGGAAGAAAACATCAGAGTTATCCAAGCTGTCACCAATGGTTCAATGGTTCCTCCTTTCTACGACTCTCTTGTTGCCCAAATCATTGCCTGGGGTGAAGACCGTAAAGAAGCAATTGAACTGCTGCTTGATTACCTTAGTAGAGTGAAAATTCATGGCATTTCCACAAATCTGGTATTGGCGAAGAGGATTTTGCAGGATCAGGATTTCCAGGAAGGGAATTTTGACACCCGCTATTTAAAGGGGCTATTTTCAAGGATCAGCCCACAAGAGCTAATCAAGGAATCGAAGCTGGAAGCTGGGGGGGCAGCAAATTCACTTGATGAGTCCAGTGTTCGTTTCGAAAATTCGAAAGAGTGGAAAATCCTTTCTCCACAAATGGGAGGCTTTTATCGGTCTCCTTCTCCAGAGACTCCCGCATTAGTGGAAGAAGGCAGTGTCATTAATCTACAGACTCCACTCTGTTTGCTAGAATCCATGAAAGTTTTCAATGAAATTTCCCTGAACTCATTCAAAACTTTAGACGGGAAATCGCTCTACCCTGAGGATCAGCAATTTCGGATCACAAGAGTTCTGGCAGAAGATCAACAGACCGTAAATCAGGGTGATCTACTGTTTGTGATGGAGTCAATAACGCCAAATTAATGTAGATAAATTTTCGAGAGGAAATAGGAAGGTTCTGAATAGAGAGGAGACTTAGTAGGTAGAGAAAACCTCATCCGAAGATGAGGTTTTAATCATCGAGATTACTTTTTCAGAACCTCGACCATTTTCTCGCCAATATCAGCAGGCGTTGGGACCACATGAATCCCTGCGTCTTGCAATGCAGCCATTTTTTCGGCGGCTGTACCTTTACCACCGGAAATGATGGCACCAGCATGACCCATCCTTCGCCCTGGAGGAGCCGTTTGCCCTGCGATGAAGCTGACAATGGGCTTGGTCACATATTCTTTGACGAAGGCAGCTGCCTGTTCTTCAGCGTCCCCGCCAATCTCGCCAATCATTACAATTGCCTCCGTCCCGGGATCATCCTGAAACATTCGCAGACAATCAATAAAATTTGTACCATTGACAGGATCGCCTCCAATTCCGATACAAGTACTCTGTCCTAAACCTACCCCACTGAGCTGACCTACAGCTTCGTAAGTCAAAGTTCCGGAACGTGAGACCACACCAATTTTACCAGGTTGATGTATGCTTCCTGGCATAATGCCGATTTTACATTCTCCTGGGGTAATCACTCCAGGGCAGTTGGGTCCTACCAATCTGACTCCCTGGCGTTTTACATAGCTTACGGCTCTCACCATATCTTGGACAGGCACTCCTTCGGTAATGGCCACAATCAGTGGGATTTTGACTGCAGCGGCCTCAATAATAGCGTCTGCGGCAAACGGAGGTGGAACGAAAATCATGGATGCATTCGCGCCAGTAGCTTCCACTGCCTGTTTCACCGTGTTGAAAATTGGAACGCCTTCAAAATCTTGCCCACCCTTGCCGGGTGTCACTCCGCTGACAATGTTGGTTCCATAATCCTTACAACCACGGGTATGCAATTGCCCTTGTGATCCAGTGATTCCTTGAACTAATACTCGCGTTTCGCTGTTGACGAGGACTGTCATGCTTTCCTTTCAATAGTCATTTGAGGGGTGATCAGGCAACAGCGGCAACTGCTTTTTCAGCAGCGTCTCTTAAACCATCTGCCATTTGGAGGCGACTACCCAGACCAGAATCGTTGACGATTTGATGTGCTTCTGCTGCATTAGTTCCTTCCAAACGAACCACAACCGGCACTTTTAGGTCGACATTCTTTATCGCAGCAACGACACCTGCAGCGACCATATCACACCTCACAATCCCACCAAAAATGTTGATCAAGATGCACTTTACATGTGGATCGCTGGAAATCAATCGAAATGCTAATTCAACTCTTTCCTGTGTACTCCCCCCCCCTACATCAAGAAAATTGGCTGGTTCACCCCCACAAGCCTTAATGATGTCCATTGTCCCCATAGCGAGACCAGCACCATTGACCATGCATCCAATCGAGCCGTCCAATCGAATGTAATTCAGGTCATTTTCTGAGGCTTCCGTTTCAGCAGGATCCTCTTCGTCAAGATCCCTCAGCTCAAGCGTATCCTTGTGTCGGAACAAAGCGTTATCATCGATTGTGATCTTCGAATCCAAGGCAACGACCCGGCCATCACCAGTGAGCACCAAAGGATTAATCTCAACCAAGGAGCAGTCTTCATTCACAAAGGTCTCATAAAGCCCTTGGAAGAGAGCTGCGGCAGGCCTGATCAGTTTTGGATTAATCTTGTCAATCTCTAAACCATAGGCCAATTCGGAAGCTTGGTAGGGCCTCATTCCAATTGTTGGATCAATGCCAACTTTGAGAATTTTCTCTGGGGTGTTCGCAGCAACCTGCTCAATGTCCATCCCTCCCTCTGTGGAAGCCAGCATCACCACTTGCTGAGAGCCCCGATCAACCAGCAATGAGACATAAAGTTCTTTCTGGATGTCCATTCCTTCTTCCACAAGGACCCTTTTAACTGGCTGCCCCTTGGGCCCAGTCTGGTGAGTAACCAGTTGCATCCCAAGAATCTGCTCTGCATTGGTGCGCACAGCGTCCAAGCCTTTTGAAACCTTAACACCACCACCCTTTCCACGTCCACCTGCATGAATTTGAGCCTTCACCACACAGATCTCAGTTCCCAATTCTTCGGCGGCTTTCACCGCTTCATCAACGGTGAATGCTACTTTTCCACGGGGTATGGTTACGCCATAATTGGCTAAAATTTGTTTTGCCTGATACTCGTGTATTTTCATCAGTCCTCTAAGAATGGAATAACGACTGTTGATATTCCCAATTATTCAAGGCTAGGCAAGCAAGAGCTAGTTAACGTTGAACAAAATCAGTTAAGCATACTCTTCACAGCATCTCTTTCTTCTTCCAGCTCTTTGCGAGTGATGTCTAGCTTACCTTGGGCGAAATCATTCAATTCAACACCCTGCACAATTTCATAGCTTTCTCCATTGCTACGCAGTGGGTAGCTGAAGAGCAAGCCTTCTGGAATGCCGTAACTTCCATCGCTGGGAACCGCTGCACTAAACCAATCTCCTGCTGGAGTGGGCTTTTCTAGACGCATGATTGTATCCAGAGCAGCGTTTGCTGCCGATGCTGCTGAAGAAGCTCCACGAGCTTTGATGATTGCCGCTCCGCGTTGTTGGACAACACTAATGAATTCACCTTTCAGCCATTCATGATCAGTAATTACATCAGTAGCTGGCTGGCCCTGAATCAGTGCATTGTAAAAATCAGGATATTGGGTCGCGCTATGATTTCCCCAAATAGCAACATTGCTGACCTCACGGGTTAAAACTCCAGCCTTTTGGGCCAGCTGACTTTTGGCTCGATTTTCATCCAATGCGGTCATAGCAAACCAGCGATCTGCACCAATTTTTGGTGCGTTGTTCATGGCGATTAGTGCATTGGTATTACAGGGATTACCTACTGTAATGATTCTTACATTTTCACCTGCATTGTCGTTGATTGCTTTACCTTGACCAACAAAGATCTTCCCATTGATTTCTAAGAGATCATTTCGCTCCATTCCAGCTTTTCTAGGGGCGGCTCCCACCAATAAGACATAATCTGCATCGCCGAAAGCGACATTCGCATCAGAAGTACAGGTTACTTTTTCCAATTGGGGGAAAGCACAATCATCTAATTCCATCTTGACCCCCTCCAATGCAGGAAGGGCTTGCTCCAGTTCCAGCAGTTGAAGTTGGACTGCGGTATCAGGTCCGAAGATAGCTCCAGAAGCTAGTCGAAACACCATTGCGTAGCCAATTTGGCCTGCCGCCCCAGTCACAGCCACTCTTACTCTTTTCATAAGCTAGATCCTTGATTAACTGAGAGTCTATTGATTAGAAACCAGAAGAATTTTTAACTCATCGCTTTCTGCAGACCATTGTCTAACGCGTCCAAAAATTCATCTGTGTATACGTAATTTTCCTTTGATGGGTTTGTGCTTCCAGTGATTGCTACAGCTAGATCTTTGGTCATCACCCCCCCCTCAATGGTACTTATGCACACCTTTTCGAGAGTTTCTCCAAAACGAATCAAGTCCTCATTTCCATCCAATTTTCCACGGTGCTTCAGCCCAACTGTCCAAGCGAAAATACTGGCAACGGGATTGGTGCTGGTGGGCTTTCCTTTTTGGTGATCTCTGTAGTGTCGGGTAACCGTGCCATGTGCGGCTTCAGCCTCGATCGTCTTGCCATCTGGACACACCAAGACCGATGTCATCAATCCTAATGAACCGAATCCTTGGGCAACTGTGTCAGACTGAACATCGCCATCGTAATTTTTGCAGGCCCAGACGATTCCTCCATCCCACTTGAGTACTTGTGCTACCAAATCATCAATGAGTCGATGCTCATAGGTCAACCCTGCTTTTTCAAATTGCTCTTTGAATTCAGCGTCAAAAACTTCCTGAAAAGTATCTCTGAACATTCCATCATATTGCTTCAGGATGGTGTTTTTGGTGGAGAGATAGAGTGGGTATTTTTTCGAGAGAGCATAGCTCATACATGACCGAGCAAAGTCTATGATCGATGCTTTGGTATTGTACATTCCAAGTGCTACCCCTGCTCCTTCAAATTGATAAATTTCATGATTTACGGCCTCTCCTCCATCAGCAGGTTCGAAGCTGATCTTTAGTGTTCCTGGACCACTCACCTTAAAATCTGTAGCCTTGTATTGATCGGCAAATGCGTGGCGCCCAACAATGATGGGTTTTTTCCATGCTTTGACGAGCCTGGGAACATTGCTACAAATGATGGGTTCCCTGAAAACAGTGCCTCCCAGGTAATTGCGCAAAGTTCCATTAGGAGACCTCCACATTTTCTTGAGATTGAATTCTACTACTCGATCTTCATCCGGGGTGATAGTGGCACATTTGATTCCGACATTGTGTTCTTGAATTGCTTTCGCTGCATCCAAGGTAATTTGATCATTAGTCTCGTCCCTTTTCTGGACTGAAAGATCATAATATCGCAGATCAACATCAAGGTAGGGATGAATCAATTTATCCTTGATTTTCTGCCAAATGATTCGGGTCATCTCATCGCCGTCCAGTTCAACAACTGGATTAGCTACTTGAATCTTGGCCACGATTTACTCCGAAAAGTGGGTTTATGAGATTGTTCCAAAAACAAGAATCCAGAGGGTGGAAATACCCTGATTAGTAACAATATTTAAACTTGCAGACACTACAACAACCTAGATAATTTTCAATTGTTATCTAAATTCTATGATCATTTATTTGCTTGTCATCATGATCTGAATGTAAAATCAGTCATAGTCCATTCATAGTAAATTCAATCCACTAGATACCTTGACAAAGCAATTTGATCACTTGATGATGAGCAAAAAAAATTTTCTCAATAATTTTGAAATCTCCGAAAAATGATCCTGGCTACAAAACTACGGCTCGAGAAGACCGAAACTCTTAAATCTGGACAAATTTATAGTTTTGTTTTGGAGCACAAAAATTATCGGATCAACGAACCAGATCAGTTTCTAGAAAATTCACGAATTAGCTTTTTTGCATTCTTAGACGCTGAGAACAACCTACATCATTTCAATAGATTAGGTGCCAAGAAGCCGGCTCAAACTAAACTGAATGAATTTTTACAAATTCCATCTATTACGAAAATACAGATCTTTGAAGTGACTAGGGCAAGTGAGCAAGAGATGAATGCAATCAAGGTGGAGGAGCTAGATCCGATTGAGCAGGAGCAGGTTCAACTTCTGAAGAAGCTATTGGGGATTTTTACTGATACTGAGCGAATTGCTGCTAAAGGAAAAGAAGTGGAGCTGGAAAAATATCTCACTGAAAATATGAGCGATTATATAGATTCACAAGACTTACCTGTCTGATTGTTCTTGACTCTCAGCCACTCTGGGTTCCAGGACAATTCCATAATTCACCTGATACTTCTTCCCCTCATTAGTAACATTTCGCCGCAGAGCAGCTTCGACAATTTGCCGCAATTCTTGCAACTCTCTCTCTCTACGTTGGTTTCGTTCTGCAATCAGATCCGGTCTTGCAGCAGCTTGCTGTTCAAGAATATCCCTGCGCTCAGCAGCTCGAGTCTTAGCAGTTTCCAACGATCCTGTATGACTCTGCATGAAGCAGTTGTATCTTGCCTGTTCAGACAAGTAACAGTCCCTGCGATACTTTTGGGCGGAGGCCCCAAGGGGAAGCATGAGGGTGAGAAAAAAAATGGTCCACCTAAAAATTTTCACAAGCATTTGTCTTTTCATTCTGACGTTTAATACTGCTCAGTCTCAGGAAAATAATGTCCAAAGTGTTCCTCTGGATTTGCAAATTCAAAACCTGATTCGGCAAGAATCAGCTGACGCTGTTGACAGAATTTATGCTGCAGAGCCTGAAGAAGTGCGGAACACAGCAAATCAAATTCAAGATATTGCGAACACTCAACCACAACCAGTGCCTTATGTACCTTTTCGACTCAGGGAAGCAGCTCAAGAATCTTGGAATGCGGAACTGAAAGCAATGCG
Source organism: Deltaproteobacteria bacterium (assembly GCA_011522845.1). GTDB lineage: Bacteria > SAR324 > SAR324 > SAR324 > NAC60-12 > JCVI-SCAAA005. Next base: position 9,609 of record WTIF01000266.1, on the reverse strand, counting down.
TGATGCTTACGAAGCGCACATCAAGGAACGATATGACCGCTTCACTGCCATTCGTAATAGAGAGATGCCCCTGAAAGGCCGCCGAATGGATTACACTGATTATAACAGCCAGTTTCAACCGATTGAGCGTCGTGAATAGAAATTTGATGCAAAGAATATGGCAGGACCAAGAGTAGCAATGGCGATGAGCGGCGGAGTAGACTCCTCCGTTGCTGCTGCTTTGCTAAAAGAAAAAGGCTATCAGGTAATTGGACTTCACCTGAAACTGTATCAAGGGCCTGAAGCAACAAAAAGAAACAAAAGCTGCTGCTCGCTTGATGAGGCCCTTGATGCTAGGCTAATTTGTGAGAGGTTGGAAATTCCATTCTATGTTTTAGATTTTCAGGAAGATTTTCAGTCAAACGTTATCGATTATTTTGTCAATGAATACGCTTTAGGTAGAACTCCAAACCCATGTGTAATGTGCAATCGCACGGTCAAGAGTGAGCTTCTACTAAAAAAAGCGGACGAGCTAGATTGTGAACTCTTGGCAACGGGCCACTACGCAAAAATTTTAAAAGATGATACTGGAAAAATTGAGCTCCATCGACCAAGAGATCGCAAAAAAGATCAGACCTATTTTCTTCATGGTATTCCTTATAACCAACTCCAGCGCTTGATCTTTCCTCTACAAGACCATATCAAATCTGAAGTCCGACTTATCGCTGAAAAGCTCGAACTTGATTCTGCATCCAAGCCAGACAGTCAGGAAATTTGCTTTATAGATAAAGATTATCGAAAATTTCTTGAAGCACAAAATCGCATCACCCAAAACCCTGGTAACTTTATAAACTTAGACGGCCAAGTGCTGGGCAAACACAGGGGTGTTCCTTTCTACACAATCGGGCAACGCAGAGGTTTGGGCATCAGTGATAGAACCCCATGGTATGTGGTTGCTATTAACGTTGATGAAAATGAGGTGGTTCTTGGCAAAAGAGAGAACCTTCTTTTCAATGAGGTTCAAGTAAAAGATATCAACTGGCTCATTGAACCACCGCAGGAACACAGAGAGATTATGGTCCAGTTGAGATATTCTCATCGAGGATGTGAGGCGATATTGAAACCGGTGACAACAGATCAGGCGATGTTGCACCTGCCCTTTTCTGAGCGTGCAGTCACAGCCGGACAAGCTGCAGTCTTTTACGAGGGGGATCGAGTGCTTGGTGGTGGTTGGATCGAGAGTTGCTCTAACGAAGAAATCTCGCTGGACATCCCTGCATGAACATCATTTTGATCGGTTTCATGGGGGCAGGTAAAACTACAGTAGGAAGAAAACTCGCAAATCGACTAGGATATTTCTTTCTGGATACCGATCAACAAATTGAGAAGCAGCAAGGCTGCACAATCGAAGAAATATTCCGTTACGCAGGAGAAGCAACGTTTCGTGATTTGGAAACCAAACTTTTGGAAACTCTCCAGAATATACACAACACGATTCTTTCAACAGGCGGGGGGATGTTTCTCCGCCCACAGAATCAAGAATTACTGAAAGGCATTGGTAAAACTGTTTATCTTCAGGTGGACCGAGAGACCCTAAAACAGCGGTTACAATGTGACCAAAATAGACCCTTGCTTCAGCAATCAAATTGGCAAGAAAACGTAAACCAAATGCTCCGTCAGAGAGAACCCGTTTACTTGACAGCTGATTTGACCATTAAAGCTCAAGACGGACCGCCTAATGTGATGGTCAGTCGAATCATTGAGGCCCTCTGAATGGCTGAATCTCCTAGTTTTGAAGTTTCTCTTCAGCAACTCAACGAAGCCGTTCGTCGCCTTGAAAGCGGTGACTTGGCTTTGGAAGAAGCGCTGCAAGCTTTTGAGGAAGGAATCCGCCACAGTCGGGACTGCCACCAACTACTTCAAAGGGCGGAAGAACGTATTGAAATGATTTTGAAAAACGAACACGGCGAGTACGAGGTAGTTCCGATGAAGGAAACCAAATAGCACGCCCTGACGCTTAGTTTCCGACTGCACCTGCAGTCGTGGTCCTGCTTCCAAAAGCAGCACCTTATGACGCCAGAAAACAATAGGCACAATCATTCAGAAGCTCAGATCACGATGAAATCTTGAGGAACAGTGTTCCTCAGCTTCAACGAATCGAACTTTGAACCCCAAATTTGTTGGACCTTGGTTTCCACAGTTTTGAAATCTTCACGACTTTGTCTGAAGAAATCACAGCAATGAAAGTATTGTTGGACTGCTGAGAATCTAAGCAAAGCCAGTCTTTGAAACCAACTACCAGAAGCCTAAGAAAAGCTCTTTCTGTCCGCCACTAGGTTACTGCCTCCAGAAGACCCACCTCTTGGAACCAAGCGTCATCATCTCCAATTTCCTTGCAAAGGAGAAGGATGTCAGATTCCAACAAAAACATGTTAATCAATGTTGAAGATGATGAAACTCGCATTGCGATTGCCAACAATCAGATGCTGGACAATCTCTACATTGATTACACCCACAGAGCCCAAACCGTAGGAAATATCTACATCGGTATTGTGGTGAAGATCCAATCTTCATTTCAAGCCGCTTTCGTTGACTATGGGGCAGAACGTCATGGGTTCCTCGCAGCTTCCGACTTGAATCAAATGCTTTTCAAGGCGCCAAGAGGGATTCGTGGGAGACCTGCCATCAATCAATTACTTCATCCTGGACAGAAAATCATGGTTCAGGTGGCAAAGGATGAGATCGCTCACAAAGGCGCCGCTCTAACCACGAATATTTCACTTCCTGGGCGTTTTCTTGTGTTCATGCCCAACAGTGACAAGGGAGGAGTGTCTAAAAGGATTGAGGACAACGAAACAAGAAATCGCCTCAAACATCTGCTCAAGGGTCTTGGTAGTGAAGACGCCTCGGCAATCATTCGTACTGCAGGGGTTGACAGAAGTTTGAGCGAATTGAAACAAGATTTTATGACACTTCGGAGGACGTGGAATCAGATCAAGCAGAGCTTTGAAGGTTCCTCAAAACCAAAGCTTTTGCACCAAGAGGAAGATGCGGTCGTGAGGATGCTACGGGATTACTTCACCGATGATGTGGGTGATGTAATCATCGACGATCCCGAAGCCTTTCAAAGAGCCTTAGAATTTTTCCAGACCAACATGCCAGGTCGTCAAAAGAAACTTCAGCTCTACCTTGGTGAGCGCCCGATATTTTCTGAGCACCGAATTGAAGACCAGATCGAATGGTTAAACCACCCCCAGGTGCCTTTGCCTTCTGGAGGCAGTTTGGTGATTCAGCCTACAGAGGCTCTGGTTTCGATTGATGTCAACTCTGGTAAGTCTAATCAGGAAAAAAATATTGAGGAGACTGCACTCCGGACCAACATTGAGGCAGCAGAAGAAGTGGCTCGGCAACTTCGGCTTCGCAATCTTGGTGGCCTGATTGTTATTGATTTCATTGACATGAACCACAGCCAAAATAGACAGGCAGTCGTTCAATGTCTCTCAGAATCCCTTTCTAAAGACAAAGCCAAGTGGACTCTGGGCGAAATTTCCCAATTCGGACTTCTGGAAATGAGCCGACAGCGGATTGCATCAAGTCTCTCGCAAAGTGGAAAAGAACTTTGTCCTGCCTGCCATGGCTCTGGAAAAGTTATTTCGAATTCTTCGCTCGCTAACAAACTATTGCGACAAATGAGAGATCTGGTTCTCAATGGCAAGATTCAAGAGGTTCGTTTACGACTTCCCCTCGTTTTGGCAGAACAATTACTAAATCAGAAAAGAAAGCATCTTTATCAATTGGAGATGGAATATTCTTTGAGGATCAAGATCACGCCTGATCCCAGCCTTACTCCAGGTGAGATTCCAGATATTGAACTTGTTGGACGTGACGGTGGCCTCGTTCAAGAGTCCGTGGACAGTGATCCTCGTGAGGCCTATCGAAACCGTGACTTCAGAGCCAGAGCAAGGAGGGATTTCCGCATTCACAAAGAACCTCATCCCTCAAAAGAACAAATTGGGGAGCCTGAAGATTCACTTTTAGAAGAAGTGGCTACTCCTCTTGAATCAGTCACTGAAAACAACTCAGCTAACGAAGAAGGGGATGATGAAAGCAAACAACAAAAATCTCGCTCAAGAAATCGAGGCAGAGGCAGAGGCCGTGGTCGAGGACGTCGTGATTTCAGCGATGAGTCATCAGATGATCAGTTAGATCAACACGATGGTAACGTTGCTGAAGAAATTGAAAATGATGCTCCTACAAATGAGCTTGAAGAATCCCCAACCAAACCAAAGCGTTCGGCAGGTTGGACAATCTACAGCAGTGTCCATGAGAAAAATGGCAAGGAGGATGACTCCCCGTGGCAACCTCTGCCTATTTCTCCTTGGCGAAGAAAACTGAGGACACTTCCGCCTCATACCATCGTTTTCAGCAGCACTCATATTGATGCCCAAGGAAATTTGCTCAATCAACCTGCAGCAACAGAAACCCTGGGAAACGCACTTTCCGTCGAAGTCCCAGAGTTGGGTTCACAGGACTTGACTTCGACGGAACATTCAACCGTAGACAACAGCACTCAAGAATCTTCAGAGACAACCAAGCCCTTCGAAGACTCGACGCTTTCCAAGGAGAACGAATCTACTGTCCAAGACCAGTCATCTGCCCAAACAGACTCAGAAGAGACAAAGATTTTGGAGCCTTCCTCAGAGCACAAGGTGGTCCCTCTCTCCGAAGAAAACTTCATTTCAGACGAGTTGACACTTTCTGAAGATTCTTCAGTCACAGACGCTGAGGCCATCACAGTAAAAGCTCCTGAGTCCTCAGGGACTGAGAACGTTGAGGTTAAAAATCCAACTGAGGAAACTAATAGTGAAGAACTGAAGTCATCTGAGCCCCCTGAAAAGGAGGAGGAGAAAAATTTGGAAGATTCGTCAAAGACTGAGTCTACAGATCCTTCAGAGAAAACGCCGGAAGTAAATTTGGAGGAGCAATCTGATTCCTTAGCCCCAGTGGTTGAAATGCCAAAATCAGCCAAACGCGGAACTAGAAAGACATCCCCCAAGACTACTCGGCCTCGGAAGAAGCAATCTGCCAAGATTGAGAAAAACTATGAGGAACAACCCTCCTCTGGATCTGCAGCTGAGGTCACCGAAATAAATTCATCCCAAAAGGGAAGTGTTAATGTATCTGACGATCAAGTTGAATCACAACCTGATGAAAAGACTGCAGCATCTAAGGTTGGCTAATCATGTCCTCCTGGTATCGCAATCTCCCGTCGGTCCAGGAAATTGAACTAGCTCTTTCACGGGCTGGTCTTACAAACGTAAAATTGCAGCGCAGGCAAATCGAAGCCTGGCTCGAAGATTTGCGACTTAACTACAATCAATATTCTTCCGAGAGCGACATCCCTGCATGGATGAACTCTCGGACAGGAATCCTTTCACAAGCAAAAAAGAGTTTCACCCAAAGAAAGCCTGCTCAACTTTCACCAGTCATCAACGCCACCGGCATTGTACTCCATACCAATTTGGGCAGAGCCCCACTTGGTGAAAAACTCCTGGCTCAGACCATCCTATCTTTATCCCAATATTCTGACCTTGAATTGGACTTAGCGTCAGGTGAAAGAGGTCAACGAATGGATCGAATTGAAAGTCTGCTGTGTAATCTCAGCAAGGCTGAATCAGCAATTGTTGTTAACAACAATGCCGCAGCAGTCTTTCTGATGATGAAAGCCCTCTGTGAGGGTGGAGAGGTGTTGGTTTCTAGAGGTGAGTTAGTGGAAATAGGAGGCTCTTTTCGCATTCCTGACATTCTTAAAGAAGCTGGTGCAAAACTGGTTGAAGTTGGAACAACAAATAGAACTCGTCTTAGCGATTATCAAAATAGCCTCACCGAAAAAACTGTCGCTGTCCTCAAGGTGCACCCCTCGAACTACTCCATTCAGGGTTTCACTGAAGAAGTTTCTTTGAATAATTTGGTTGAATGGTCAAAAAAAGTTGAGATTCCAACACTGTATGATTGGGGCAGCGGAACTTTTTATCGATTTCAACAGCCAGAACTTCAGCAGGTTCCTACAGTGCAACAGGAAATTGCGACTGAAGTTGATGTAATGAGTTTCAGCGGAGACAAGCTTCTTGGTGGACCCCAAGCAGGTATTATTCTTGGGAGAAAAGTTCTGTTGGAGAAAATGAGGAATCATCCACTCTATCGTACAGTCCGTCTTGATAAGGCTTCTCTCTGTTTGCTGGAACAGACCCTGACTGCTTACGGCAACATGAGCAATGTTGTTCAGGAAATTCCCACCCTTGAATTTCTGGAAAGAACCAAAGAAGAGATTCTCGGATATGTGAATGATCTGCACGGCTCAATTTCTACCAGCCCTGAGTGGAAATTGACTGTTCATGAAACTGAATCTATGGCTGGAGGAGGAGGAATACCAGAAGTGAAATTGCCTTCTGCTGCTCTATGTTTGAGCCATGAAAGAATTTCAGCTTCAGAAATTCACCACAGGCTTCGCTCTAAGCGTCCGGCCATTGTTGGGATGATTCGAAAAGATAATGTTCTTTTAGATCTTCGCACAGTGATGAAATCACAGTTGAATTCTCTACGAGAAAGTCTGCAGTCACTGGTTTCGGTATGAAGATTTTGCTAACAGGTGGCGAGGGAATGTTGGCACAAGACTTTTTGTCTGTTTTGGATCAATTCCCAGAATTCGAGTGTTATGTTCCTCCGCGTAAAGAATTGGACATTACGAATCAAGAGCAGGTAGAGGGCATTATCAAAAATTATCGACCAGATATCCTGCTGAACTGTGCAGCGTACACAAAGGTCGATAAAGCAGAAACGGAATCCGCTCGCGCATTTCTTGTCAATGGAATCAGTGTTGGCAAGTTGGCAGAAGCTTGTCATCGATCTGGGGTGAAGATCGTTCATTTGTCCACAGATTTTGTTTTTGATGGGAGCAACAAATGCCCTGTTACTGAATCGAACCCTAAAGCACCGCTTGGCATATATGGGAAGAGCAAACGAGACGGTGAAGAGAGAATTGAAGCAAGTGCTGCTGATTGGCTAACAGTCAGGACATCTTGGTTGTTTGCTTCACACGGCAATAATTTTGTTCGAACAATGCTCCGACTGGGACGTGAAAGAGATGAAATTAAAGTCGTTTCAGATCAATTCGGTTCACCCACTTGGACGAGAGATTTGGCTTTGGCCCTGTGCAAACTCATCAGGGGGGATGTGAAGAATTATATTCACTTCGGAGGTTTAAATTCGTGTAGTTGGTTCGAGTTAGCAAATTATACGCTTAAACAAGCACACCAAATCGGCCTAATCCAGACCCTGCCAGTGGTCACTCCGATTCAAACAAATCAATATCCTTTGCCTGCTCCACGCCCCGCTTATTCAGTTCTTTCAACTCAACGTTACCAAGAATTGACAGGTTCTCTGCCTATGAAGTGGGAAGAAGCGGTCGATTCCGTTCTGCAAAGACTCCAAGAGAAATCACAAGATGAACGATATTAAGGATTGGCAGTCAGATGCATTGATCAATATCCAGCGTTTCTTGGATAAATACTCTACAAAGCATACAACTCATCTCCCTTTAGTTGATGTGATGCGCTTTCGAATCAACGCCATTCTTGGTTCTGAACCAGATCAACTCCGATGGTCTGAAGCCGATGCTGAGGAATTGCTGGGATTGCTAAAAGCCTATAAACACGTGTTGGAGATTGAGCAGCAGAACATTGCGCAATTGGAGGCCAGCCTAGAAACTCAACTTGGAAGTGCCAGCCTCAGGGGTGCATGAAATCTTTGTTTGAATCTACCGAGGAAGTCCTCCTCTCAAAAGAGATCGAGCATAAAACTCGAGGAACCCAAAAACTAAAACAAGATTTTGAAAAGGGGAAACTCAATCATGATAAAGCCTTTCCCATCCAAGAACTAGTAGAAGCGGGTTACCCCACCTTCCTGAATTTTGTTGCTCCTAAGGATTTACCAAGGAGACGACTCCGATCTCCTTTGGGTAAGGTTGCACTGCTGCATTCCCTCGCCCACATTGAATTTAATGCCATCAATTTGGCATTAGATGCAGTCTATCGCTTTCAGCAGATGCCTAGTCGTTATTATTCAGACTGGTTGAAAGTTGCAGCTGATGAAGCCAGGCATTTTCAGCTTTTGCAGGCTCGTCTAAACCAACTGGGCAGTGCCTACGGTGAATTTCCTGTCCATTCTGGTTTGTGGGAAATGGCTGAAAACACCGCTCATGATGTTCTGGTTAGGATGGCACTTGTTCCGCGTGTCATGGAAGCTCGTGGGCTGGATGTGACCCCTGGCATGATTTCCAAGCTGGAAGAAATCAAAGATTCAGAATCTGCCCAATTACTGCAAATTATCTGGGAGGAAGAAATACAACACGTCTCCATCGGTAGCCATTGGTTTCAGTATCTTTGTCAGCAGAGAAACATCTGTCCGGAAACAACCTATCTTCGTCTATTGAATCAGTATTTTTCAGGTCGATTACGCGGTCCTTTGCATCAGGAAGCACGCCTCCAAGCCGGATTCAGTGAATCTGAACTTGCTGCCCTCGAACAATTGGCCACTCCAAATTGAATCCCCAGAAATCAATCAAACCTTTCTGAAAATTCCTCAAATGATCCCCGGAAATCTCCTTTCCAAGGGAACTCCCATCTTATTTGTCCTGCTCTGGAGCACAGGCTTCATTGGTGCGAAATTGGGAATGCCCCATGCCGAGCCAATGACTTTTCTGAGTCTACGATTTCTGATCGCAATTTCTTTTCTGATGCCTTTGGTGTGGTGGTATCATGCGCCTTGGCCTTCAAATCTCTCAGATTGGTTGCATGCTGGTATTGTTGGTTTGTTGGTCCACGGAGGCTACCTCGGTGGTGTATTCGTGGCTATCAAAGGTGGGCTACCAGCCGCCTTAGCAGCTTTGATCGTTGGCCTACAACCTCTGCTAACTGGGATCCTCGCTGGGCCTCTGTTGGGAGAGATGCTCACAAGAAAGAAATGGATTGGACTTTTCTTGGGATTTCTTGGGGTTTGGATGGTTGTATCGGAAAAACTACCTGAAGAAAATTCCTTTGGGATGGATTCAATCTTTTTCGCCAGCCTGGCACTGGTCTCAATCACATTGGGCACACTTTATCAAAAACGTTTTGCGACCAAGCTAGATATCCGGACTGGTGCTGTTATTCAGTTTATCTCAGCTCTCACAATCTTCGGACTCTTGTCCTTTTCATTAGAGACGATGGTTGTTGAATGGACTTTCGAATCCATTTTTGCCCTTTTCTGGTTGGCCCTCGTTCTTTCGATTGGAGCAATTCTCATATTAATGCGCTTGATTCAGTCGGGTGCCGCAGCCAATGTGGCGAGTCTTTTTTACCTAGTTCCACCTGCCACAGCAGTTGAAGCCTGGTGGCTATTTGATGAAAAATTGGGTTGGTTGGCGATTGTGGGAATGCTGGTAGCAGTACTTGGGGTCGCAATGGTTGTTCAACAACCCCAGAGTCAATCAAAGGCTAGTGAGAGTTAGGCTGGAATCTTTTCCAGCGAGGTTTCCAAGGCAGAATTGGGCATGCCGTTGCCCCATGGCAGATCGACCGGATGATCTGTGAG
>WTIF01000124.1 GCA_011522845.1 Deltaproteobacteria bacterium | reverse complement strand
TTGCTAGCACGGTCAGAATCTCTTTTTCTGCAAAACCCATGTTTTTTAGAGCAGATTGTAAAGAGGCTGTTTCGCCCGATGGGATGGCAGGTGTTGTGGCCTTGCCAGTGATCAAGGCGGATTCCAGTCCTTGAATGGGAGATTTGCTGAAGCTGTCTTTCAACTCCAGGCAAAGCCGAGCCGCAGTTTTTTTTCCGATGCCTGGGACTTGACTGAGGGTGTTGACGTCTTCACGCAGGATGGCCTGAACAAGATTGCGTGGTTCAAGTACAGAAACAATCGTCAGCGCCAGTTTTGGGCCAACCCCAGAAGCTTTGAGGAGACGTTCGAACAATTGTCTTTCGGCTGTTGTCTCAAACCCATACAGGCTGATTTCATCCTCACGCACACTCGTATGAATGTGTAAGCCGAGTACTTCACCGACAGAGTGTCTATTGCCAAGCCCTTGGGGTATCTGCACAAGGTAACCCACTCCACCACTAGTTTGTAGGACTAAGCGCTGTTCTTCTACTAGCGAGACATCCCCACTTAGATAAGCGATCATTATACTGTTAAAGGCTTATTGCGTTCCCCGAACAGAGCAGTACCCAGCCGAACCATTGTTGCCCCTTCTGCAATGGCAATTCGGTAATCAGAGGACATCCCCATCGAAAGTTCCGTGAAAGTAGTCAGAGTAAATTCATTACGGAGCTTTTCAAGCCAAGTACGAAGTTGTGAGAAAGTTTTACGAATTTTGTTCGCATCATCTGTGGCTGCAGCCATAGTCATCAAACCTCTGCAGCGTAGCCACTGACAACCCTGCGTTTTCTCTAATAACCTGCACAAATTGTCGTAGTCGCTGACTCCACTTTTGCTATCTTCTTGCGATAGATTAGCCTGTAGTAGAATTTGTATGGGTTGGCTTTGCAGAGCACACTGCTTTTCGAGCAATTCTAATAACTCTTGGGAATCAACCGAATGAATCCAGTCAAAGCGACCAGGGCAGAAGCGAGCCTTGTTTTTTTGCAAATGCCCGATCAAGTGCCATTCGATACCTGGGTTCTGTAGTTTTTCAATTTTTTCTGAGGCTTCCTGAACTCGATTTTCACCGAAGCGCACCTGTCCAGCTTGGAAAGCTTCTGCGATTAGTTCACTAGGATGAGTCTTCGAGACGGCGATCAACTTGATTTCTTCCGGAGAGCGACCAGCCTGTGTTGCCAATTCAGCTAGTTCAGTACTCAGTTCGGTTAGGCGCTCTTTCAGACTCATTGATTTGTACTGCCCTGCAACTGTTCATTCCATAGTCCAACTTTTTTGTTCCGGGCCATTGCTTCGGCAGCCAAGAATTGTTGTTCATCAGGGTTTGCGCCTTCCGTTAGCAAATAGAAGGACCAGCCATTTTGCACCATCCAGAGATTAACGTTTGTGTCGCCTGACAAAACGACACCATTGAGTCGATAAAGTTCCTCTTGAAGCTCATACTCAACTCTGACAGATCGACCACTGAAGGACTTGCCCAACTCGAAAGCTACTTTTTTCTGGAACCATTCGTTGTATTCTTTGCCTCGGTTAATCGATAGCTTGGGAGACACATACTGTAGGTAGACTCGAATTTCCTGTCGACTTAGGTTGAGGCTGCTTTTCGAGAGTTGATAAGTCCATTTTCGGAACTCACCACGATCGTCGATTCTTAGCCAAATACTCTCAGAATCTGCTACACGAGACACAATACCACTAACTGTCTGACGCTGTGGGGCGTTCGTTGTTACACCAGTCTTCTTGTTTTTGGCTCCTTCGAATAGTTGGCTGCGGATGCGTTCTGTATCGAGAAGAGAAGACTGGGCAAATGGCAGTGCTGGAAGCCAGCAAGTCAGAAACAGGAGCAAAATGAGGTGCTTCATTGGGTTTCTGGTGAAAATGGGTGGATGATTTGATTCCTGATCATCAGAAATCAGCCTGCAAAAAAGTTGCATCTCTGCAGGAGTCTTCGTAGATTGGGGCTTCTTGTTCTGTTCTGTCAACCACAACCATTCCCTCCATGCATAACGGTCGTAGCCGGTTACTTCGCTTATGTTTGGTTTGGCTGCTTTGTTGGGGATTTACTCATTCCCTGCAGGCCCAGCCAGCTGATCTGCGTGTTGAGGCCCGCTCCTACATCTTTGATCCTGAATCAGAAATCTATCGCTATGAAGATGCCCGCTTTGAATGGGGTACTATCGCACTTGAAGGCCAGAAAGTCGAGTTCTTGCGCAAGGAAAACCTGATTGTTGCGCAAGGGTTTGTTCGACTGCGAGAAGGTTCGATTACGCTGATTGCTGAAGGATTGGAAATCAATTTAGATGACAACTCTGGTGTCTTTCGAGAAGTCTTCTTCTTCGATGCAAAAACTGAGGCTTATATAACCGCTCGTGAGGTACGTCGTGTACCAGAAGGACACTTCATCGGATATGACTGTACGTTCACAACTTGTAACCCTGAACAGCCTGCCTGGGAAATTCGTGGCAATACGGTGCACTACTATCCGGAGAATTATTCTTCAGCTATTTCAACGAGTCTGCGAGTTCGGGGTGTCCCGATCTTTTACTTCCCCTATTTGGCTTGGCCCACAGTCACACGAAGGCAAACGGGTCTACTACCACCGGAGTACGCCCTACAAACCTCGAGCATTGAAAAGTTCAATCTAGGCTATCGTCTGTCCCTCCCATACTTTTGGGCGATTGAACGAGAGCAAGACCTCACGATCCGTACTGAGTGGGTACAGTTCCGAGGCTTGGGTCTGGGATTGGATTATCAGTATGCTTTCAGCGAGAATTTGCGAGGTGAGGTCAAGTTTTTGCGCTATTTCGAGCGAGATCCACGTGATCCACAAACAGAGTCTGGCCAGCTTGCACCAGAAGATGTGGATCCGAACAACTTGCGCCCAGAGCGTTACAAGTTGATTCTCAACCACAATCAACAGCTAGACGAGCGAAGCCGACTGATTGTCTCCGGTCTGGTTTACAGTGATAGTCAGTTTCAGCGAGAGTATGAGGGAGTTCGTAACCCTGAACCAAATTATGCGCAAAGTGTCACTGGATCTATTAACTATCAGTATGATTCTGGGAGTATTACGCTATCCGCATCTCAGGAGAAAGTCTTCCAAGAGATTGCCTTGTTGAACTGGGCCACCGATCCTACCCGGATTCAACGTCTCCCAGCACTCAGTTTCCAGTTTAGTGAACAACCCTTCCGAACAGTGGATCTGACAACGTCTGCTGCGGGATCGCTTGTCCGCTACTTCCGTGAAGAAGGCTATAATGGGACTGGATTGGTGGTTAATCCAACACTGCGTTACCGACGAAATATTTTCCAGTATTTCAAAGGCGTCTTGGGGCTTGGTCATTCAATATCGACTTACGACGTTTGGTCTCCCAGTGCATCTGACCCCTCTGATCAGTATACTTTCCAGATTTGGACAGCTGATGTGGAATTCAATACTACCTTGTCAAGGATCTGGGTATCAGAGAGCGATCTCTATAGTCGCTTTAAGCATCTGATGACTCCCAGAGTTCGTTATGACTACATTGAGGATGTGCCCCAGGATTCTATTTCTGGTGTGCCATTCGGAGGAGGCATTGCTACACGTCGCCTACTTGAATTGCGATTAGATAACATTTTGCTGGCCAAGCGTCGCCAATATGAACCATCGCAGCGTTTCACAAGACGTTCTTTCTTGCGTCTACAGGAACAAGAATTTCCGGAAACTCTGTTGTTGCGTTTGCAGAGCCTTCAAGACCGTGAATTTGCTAGTCGTAGTAAGTTGCAGGAAGTGTTGGAATCCATGTTTGGTGAGGAACTCGATGAGGAAAATTTGCTGCAAATTCTTGCAGTGGTAGAGAGTGGTGTGGCTCTTCTTGCTGAGGATCAATCAGAGGAAAATTTGCGTATTGGCGAAAGTTTGGTGCTGGCCCGTTTGAATTTGATTCAACCATATGACTACCTGCGTGTGGAGAAAGACTACCAGTCTCAAGGTCCAACTCCAAAAGGTGATGAGACAGAACCAGGGGAACCATTATTACCCTTGAGAATTGAACTATCGCTGCAGCCTGGATCAGGTTTGGCGCTAAACTTTCGTAATCGGTACAACCACCAGCAGCAACGAACAGTTGAATACTCACTATCAGTAGACGTGAATGTTAGCCAGTATAGTAAAGCATCTGTTGCCTTCAGAGAAAACGAGAGCACCTACACTACACCGTATGGTCAAACTTTCGAAGCCGCCTCTAGCTTCAGTTTCAGTAATACCCACCAGGCTAGCGATGAGCTATCCTTCGGTTTTTCAGGAACAGTTGATCTTAATCCTGCCAGTACCGCGTTTCGTCGTCGGTTGGTTTCCGATACAGTTTTTCTCAGCTATCGTCCAGATTGTTGGACATTTAACCTCAGACTGGAGGAGCGGGTTGACAAGACTACAACAAGTGGAGGACAAGAGACAGAATACGTTGATCGAACAATCTTTGCCAGCGTGATTCTGGGAGGAGTTTTGTTGCCGGAACAAACGCTGCCAAGAGCCTTCTGATGTCACGATGTGCTCTATGCTTATTGCTGCTCGGAGGATTGTTACCCACTCTCGCTTTGGGTCAGGTAGATCCTGAAGATTATCCAGAGATGCTGGAGCGGAGTTCGGAGACTCGTACGTTGTCACCAGAACCAGACATGTTTTCAGAATCCTACAGAACCCGCGGTCGAGGTGTCAGTTTTGGGGTGGGATTCCGTCGATTGGATTTTACCCTTAATGACGGACAGACGAGAACTTTTGGTGATAGTACGGCAAATGGTATTGGTTTTCATATTAGCTACGTAGAACCTGAGAGAGCCCTTGAATATGAGCGACAGATCAGTCCAGTCTCTATTTCAAAAGAGATTCAATACCAAGGAAAAAACTACAATTCGTTAGAAGTTATTCAAAACAATATCTGGTATTGGTGGGCAACTCCGCTTTCATCACGATGGTGGAGTCATTACGGAAGTGGTTTCCAATTTGCCCAGATTCGTCCAATTGCTGAGGACCAAACCAAAACCTACGTAGATGAAAGTTCGCTTGTTTTTGGTGGTGGTCTGGGCTGGTTTGCAGTGCCTAGTTTGCTGCTGAGCTATCGATTTACACTAAGCTTCCACCTGTCAACGATGGGCATCTCTGAACATGATCCGATTTTACCCAGAAGTCAGGTGCATACGATTTATTTTGACTACTTCTATGCGTTGTAGCTTCTGGCTTGCCTTCGTGATGGGTTGTCCTAGAATCTGGCAACTTCAACACACAACTCTATTTGGACCAACTTGAGATCGGCTTTTACATGACTTCCACCTTTCCTCTACTCTCTCTCTTGGTGTTTTCACCGCTGTTGGGTGTACTCCTAGTGTTGACCTTCCGAGATGCACATCAGGGGCGCGCTGCACAGTGGGGAGCTGTGACCAGCAGTTTGGTGACAGCAATCCTTAGTTTGTTTGTTTGGACAGCTTTTCAGGAAGGAACTGCGGGACTACAACTAGTCGAGCGTTTCACTTGGATTGGTTCATTTGGTATTGACTATTTTCTTGGGCTGGATGGCCTGAATCTCTTTTTCTTAGTGGCAACAGCCTGGTTGCAGCCCCTGATTTTACTAGCCTCCTGGAATATGCAGGAACGAGCTTGGCAGTTCAACCTTCACCTACTTTTGCTACAGTGCGGTGTGTTGGGATGCTTTGTGGCACTAGACGTAATTCTGTTCTACGTGTTCTTTGAGTTGATGCTGATACCTCTGTACTTCCTGATTGGAGGTTGGGGACGCGCTCAGAGCTTGGTCGCTGCAAATCGTTTCTTCATTTATACGGTTTGGGGGTCACTACTGATGCTCGTATCCCTGATTTATACAGCGGTATTGTTCTATCAGTCTGCAGGATATTGGTCATTTCAGATCACAGACTGGTATCAGTTGGAGATTCCAGTAGCTACTCAGGTTTGGCTATTCCTAGGCATGTTCCTGGCCTTCGCAATTAAGATCCCTCTCTTTCCTTTTCACGGTTGGCTGCCTTCCTTCCATGAACAAGCACCAACAATTGGTTCTGTGGAGATGGCTGCCATCATGATGAAACTAGGACCATATGGTTTTCTCCGCTTTGCATTGCCAACGTATCCAGAAGCAGTGGCTTTATTGAGTAATTACCTGATGGTGCTGTCACTCGTTTGCATCCTCTATGGTGGCCTAGTTGCGATTGTACAAACGAATCTAAAGCGCTTGATGGCTTATTCTTCGATTTCACATATGGGTTATATTCTGCTTGGGGTGTTCGCTCTAAATCAGCAGGGGATGACAGGTGGATTGATGCAGATGGTCAACTACGCAATCGTAACCAGTGCGCTTTTTCTTTGTCTTGGAATGCTGCTTCACAAGGGTGAAAGCCAAGAAATTGGAAGTTTTGGTGGGCTCCTCAAGACGATGCCAATCTTCAGTGGATTTTTCATTCTCTTCAGCATGGGCTCAATAGGTCTGCCTGGACTCAATAGCTTCATTGGTGAGGTCTTGACAATGATTGGCGCAGCAAAGGTCAATCTCTGGTTTGGGGTGTTTGCAGCCGTTGGTGTCTTGATTGCCGCTATTTACATGCTCTGGATGGTACAACGTGTTCTTTTCGGTCCAGCCACCAAGTCACATCGTCCTGATCTGGGCTTGCGTGAAATTGTTGTGTTGAGCCCACTGGCATTTCTAGCTGTTTTGTTGGGAGTGTACCCCCAACTGTTCTTCGACAAGGTAGAGCCAACGGTGTCCTTTTACGCCCAGCAGATTCAGGTTCGACCGACCTTACAGACTGTAGGTGTTCCGGAAAAAGCACTTGAAAACGCAGAGCATCTTTCGTATTTTGCTGGATCTCAGAGCATACACTCTGCGGAAAGGTGACCGAGTGGCCGAAGGTGCACGACTGGAAATCGTGTGTGCGTGAAAGCGTACCGAGGGTTCGAATCCCTCCCTTTCCGCCAGCTATGCCCCTCCTGTTTCCTTGTGGGAAGCTGCAAATGGTTGGGTTTTGCGCAATCGAAAGTTTCGAACCGTGTCAGGTCTTAACAGAAGCAGCACTAAGATCCTGTAGATGTGCCGCAAAACTCAGCCTCTCCAATCCCCCCTACTAGCATGTCCTACGTTGTTCTTGCCCGCAAACTGCGACCACAGCGTTTCTCCGATCTGATCGGTCAAGAAGTCATTGCGCAAATTCTTCAGAATGCGATTCGTAGCAACCGAGTAGCCCATGCATTTCTATTTAGTGGGTCTCGGGGAGTAGGAAAAACGAGTGCGGCTAGAATCTTAACAAAAGCTCTCAACTGCCTGAAACCCGACAATGTTGATCCGTGCAACACATGCGAGAACTGTCAGGAAATCAGCAGCAATGCTTCTGCTGATGTGTACGAGATTGACGCAGCTTCAAATCGTGGAATTGAAAATATTCGGGAACTTCGTGAAAACGTAAAGTACGCACCAGCTCGCTGTCGCTACAAGGTTTATATCATTGATGAAGCCCACATGTTGACACTGGAGTCCTTCAACGCCTTGCTGAAGACCCTGGAAGAACCACCGAGCCATGTGAAGTTCATTCTGGCCACAACAGATCCCCATAAGGTGCCCG
>WTIF01000307.1 GCA_011522845.1 Deltaproteobacteria bacterium | reverse complement strand
GTTGTGGTTCCATCACCGGCGACGTCAGATGTTTTGGAAGCGACTTCCTTGACCATCTGAGCACCCATGTTTTCCAGCTTGTTTTCCAGTTCAATTTCCTTAGCAACGGTAACACCGTCTTTGGTGACCAGAGGAGCGCCGAAGGATTTCTCGATCAATACATTACGGCCTTTAGGGCCCAGTGTGACACGGACGGCGTTTGCCATCTTATTCACACCAGCGAGCAGTTGGTCACGGTTGTCCGCGCCAAAAATAATAGTCTTCGCCATGGTTCCTTTATCCGGAAAAATTGGTTAACGGGAGGATTGAATCAGAGGACGCCGAGGATGTCATCTTCACGCATGATCAGATAATCCTGACCATCTACCTTGACTTCGGTTCCGCCGTACTTGCTGAAAAGAACGCGATCACCAGCTTTCACATCTGGCTCGATCACATTGCCATTGTCCAGACGCTTGCCCTTGCCGACAGCAACGACTTCACCTTCTTGTGGCTTCTCCTTAGCGGTGTCTGGAATGATGATACCGCCGGAGGTCTTCTCTTCCGCCTCAATGCGTTTCACCAAAATGCGATCTTGCAGTGGACGAATCATGGTTCTCCTTTTGCGAACGATTTTAAGGTTAGCTCCAAGTGAATGCCGGTATTAGCATTCGGTTGAAGTGAGTGCTAAAAACTTATCCAAGCCAGTTGGAGAAATCAAGAGAAAAATAGCACTATCCATCAATGAGTGCTAATCATTCAAGCTCGAGTGAAAATGATCTTGGAAAAACTGATTATTCAACGGGTGTGGAATGACAGAGGCTCTTTGCCGCAGAAAAAGCCTCTGATCTAGGGCCTTGGGAAGGAATGGTTAGTTTTTGTTTTGGCTGTCAACCTTGGCAGCCTTGGCCGGGTCTTCCCACCAGGTCAGCAGTCCAAGACCATACTTGGGTGTAACCGAAGGACGGGAGAATCGATTCCAGTAGCCCACTCGGAAGTAGTTGATGTGCCAATGTGGAATCAGGTAGTAGTTCCAGAGCAGGGCTCGGTCGAGTGCTTTCGTGCGAATGATCAATTCCTGTCGATTGGGCGCGGCAATCAGTGATTCAACAAGTTGGTCGACCGCTGGATTACGGATTCCCATCAGGTTGCGGCTACCTTCTAAATCCGCAGATTCCGAGTGCCAGAATTCTCGCTGCTCATTGCCAGGCGAGAGAGATTGTCCGATCACGGTGACAACCATGTCGAAATCGAAGCTACGCAAGCGGTTGACATATTGTGAGGGGTCCACGACTCGCACACTTAGATCAATTCCCAAACGCTCCAAATTTTTCTTGAAGGGCAGTACGATGCGCTCGAAAGCTGGGGAAACCAGCAGGATTTCAAAGCTGAAGGGTTCTCCAGCGTTATTGACACGCTTGCGGCTGTTGGCGTCTACTTTCCAGCCAGCAGCGCTCAGTAGCGCACCAGCTTGTCGTAACTGAGAACGTAAATTTCCAGATCCATCACTGACTGGAACCTTAAACTCCGTAGTAAACACTCCTGAAGGTAGCTGATCCTTCAGGGGTTCCAGATACTTTAGCTCTGCTTCTGAAGGTAGACCAGAGGAAGCCATTTCAGAGTTGGTGTAGTAGCTAGTACTTCTGCGATACTGGCCATAGAAGAGATTCTGATTGCTCCACTCAAAATCGAATGCGTAGCCTAGCGCTTCCCGAACTCGAGCATCCTGGAAGATCGGGCGCCGCAAGTTGTAAGCAAAGCCTTGCATTCCACGTGGAAGTTCATGGTAAATCTCTTCTTTAATGATCAATTGTTGATCGTATTTGGGGCCACCATACATCGTGGCCCAGTCTTTGGAGTTATTTTCTTGGCGGAAGTTGTACTCACCGGCGCTAAAGGCTTCCAGAGCGACGGTACTGTCGCGGTAATAGTCGTAACGAATGCGGTCAAAGTTGTAGTGACCACGTTGAGTAGGTCGATCTTTACCCCAATAGTCTGGCACTCGTTCATAGGTGATCGTCTTGCCGGCTTCGAACTCGGCAATGCGGTAAGGACCGCTTCCCAAGGGAGGTTCAAGCGTTGACTCTCCAAAGTCTCGATTCTCCCAATAGTGCTGAGGAAGTACCGGGAGCTGGCCGACAATCAAAGGTAACTCTTGGTTGGTGCTATCCCCAAAATCAAAGCGTACTCGTCCTTCACCAAGATCAGTCACTGACTGCACGTCTTTATAATATTTCTTGTAAAAGGGATCGCCTTTTTCTAACAGTGAGTTGAAGGTGAAAATCACATCAGCAGGCTTGACGGATACTCCATCATGGAACTTGGCATCTGGGTGCAGATGGAAAATCACGAAAGAGCGGTCTTCAGGCATCTGAACATGTGCTGCGAGGAGGCCATATTCGGTGAAAGGCTCATCCTGCGAACTGGTCATCAGGGTTTCATAGATCAGTCCGATATCCTCAGCGCCGACACCTTTCGGAATGAAAGGATGAAAGCTGTCATAGGTACCAATCACGCTCTGATGCAGTTGGCCTCCTTTGGGAGCATTTGGGTTCGCATACTCGAAGTGGGTGAAGTCTGCTGAATATTTAGGTTCACCATTCATGGCCAGTGCATGGCGTAATGGTAATTCTTCGTTGGCAGCAACCGAGCTGACCCATAAAAACGATAGGGCATACAATCCCCAGCAGAGCAATCGCTTCATAACAGTTCTCCATATTGAAAACTTAGCAAAATCAGGAAAAATTACTCTATCGGCTTGCTGGGGGAATGTCGATAAAACAATGCAACTTATGACCAGTGACTGCATTCCAGAACTTGTTCCTTGATCAGGTTTTTTCTAAGATACAAATCTTTCTAATCAATCTTGAGTCCTTCAACCGAGAAAGTTCCATGTTTGTTGCGAACGCTGAGATCAGAACCGTGCCGATGCTTCCAATGCGGGAAGAGGTCATTTTTCCAGGAATGACTACGCCTTTTTTCGTAGGTCGGAAAGCTTCGATGGAAGCCTTGGACCGCGCGCTTAGTGAAGATCGTCATATTTTTGTTGTTACTCAGCGCAATCCAAACGTCGAGAGCCCAAAACAGTCAGATCTTTACGAGTATGGTGTTCTTGGGAAAGTGTTGCAGGTGATGCGGTTGCCAAATGGAACGGTCAAGGCTCTCTTCGAAGGAGAGCAGCGAGCACAGCTCCTTGAGAGCAGTTTGGAGCGCAATGAATATCTGGCTAGAATTCGTCTGATTGAACTGGAAGAAGGTGAAGAAGACGGTATGCGTAGCCTGGTAGATGATGTTCGGAAGATGTTCGATGAGTACACTAAATTAGTAAAAAACAAGGCTCGAGAGGAGGCTCGCAAACGACTGCAGAAAGCTTCATCTTTGTTAGTAGCTGATCTGATTGCCCCAGTTTTGGATATCGGTAGAGAGCAGAAACAACAACTCCTCGAAGCCCTTGAACTGCGTCATCGTCTTGAACTGGTGCGTCAATTTATGCGAAGCGAGTTGGAGATCAACCGCTTGGAAGATAAACTGAAAAAGCAGGTGGAAGAGCAGATTTCTCGCTCACAGAAAGAAACTTACCTGCAGGATCAACTACGTTCCATTCAGAAAGAATTGGGCCAGGCCGACGATGGACAGACAGAGTCGGAGGAAATGGATCAAAAGATCACAGAAGCAAAAATGCCTGAGGGTGTGGAGGAAGAGGCTCGTAAGGAACTGAAAAAATTACAGATGATGTCGCCACTGTCCTCTGAAGCTAACGTGGTTCGGAATTATCTGGAGTGGCTCGTCTCTATGCCTTGGAGCAAGAAGACCCAAGATAACTTTGATCTAATTCGTGCGCAGAAAGTCTTGGATGAAGATCACTACGGACTGGAAAAGGTCAAGGAGCGTATCGTCGAATATCTTGCGGTAGCTCACCTGCGAGGATCTTTGAAAGGGCCGATCATCTGTTTGACTGGTCCGCCAGGAGTGGGTAAGACATCCTTGGCAAAGTCAATCGCAAGAGCGTTGGATCGCAAGTTTGTCAGGATGAGCCTTGGAGGTGTACGTGATGAGGCAGAGATCCGTGGTCACCGTAGAACATACATCGGTGCCTTGCCAGGAAAGATCATTCAGTCTTTACGCAAGGCGGGCAGCAACAATCCAGTACTGTTGATTGATGAAATCGATAAACTCTACCAAAGTGTGATCAGTGATCCTTCAGCGGCGATGCTTGAAGTTTTGGATCCAGAACAAAACAACACCTTTACGGATCACTACCTGGAAGTTGAATACGATCTGTCAGACGTACTTTTCATCTGTACGGCCAACTCTACTCAGCAGATCACTGCTCCTTTGCTGGATCGGATGGAGGTGATTCGCTTATCAGGTTACACTGAACTGGAAAAAATTCGGATTGCAGAAGATTTTATCATTCCAAGACAACGACAACTGCATGGTTTAGTAGCGGAACAGTTGCGTTTCCGCAAAGCTGCAGTAGAAGAAGTGATTCGAAGCTATACTCGTGAGGCCGGTGTGCGTAATCTGGAGCGGGAACTTGGCAAGATCTGTCGGAAAGTAGTCACCCAGTTGGTTCGTTCTGAAGAGAAGAAGAACATGATGGTGACGCCGAAATTGGTACACAAGTGCCTGGGGGTACCACATCCCCCTAGGGACCGCAAGAACGAGAGCAATGAGGTAGGTGTGGCAATGGGCTTAGGTGTCACTTCACTCGGTGGAGAAACCATGCTAGTGGAAGTTGGACTGATGCCTGGAGGTGGTAAGCTGTCCCTGACTGGCAAATTGGGTGACGTGATGCAGGAGTCCGCCAAAGCTGCATATTCATGGGTGCGCAGCAATGCAGAGTCACTTCGCATCGATCATAAGCTCTTCAAAAAGCGAGATCTACATATTCACTTGCCGGAAGGAGCTACTCCCAAAGATGGTCCGTCTGCCGGGCTGCCGTTGATCACAGCGATTGTTAGTGCTTTTACCCAGATTCCAGTTCGCAACGAAGTAGCGATGACAGGTGAGATTACCCTCCGGGGACATGTTACAGAAATAGGTGGGTTGAAGGAGAAATTACTAGCTGCTCGTCGGGGCATGTTTTCAACGGTTGTAATCCCTGTGGAAAATGAGAAAGATCTGGCTGAAATTCCAGCCGAAATTACAGACGGACTGCGAATTCGAGCGGTACATAACGTGAATGACGCCCTCAACATTGCCTTGGAACATCACCCAGCCTTACTTGAGGTGCCCGCCACTGTTGGAGAAGAGCTTCCGACAGACGGTACTGAAACGGTTGCCTGACCAGATCACAACGATATTTTTCCCAACAGTTCGTAATAACTTTCTCCATGATTGAAGTTTTCCTGCCCGATGGTTCATCCCGTCAATTACCCGAAGGTGCCACAGGATTGGACCTGGCTAACAGCATCGGTCGCCGCTTAGCACAAGACGCAGTGGCTGTTCGTATCAATGAACAGCTCAGTGATATCTACCTTGAATTGCCCAATCAGGCACAGATCGAAATCATAACGCGAACTCAGCCTGATGGCGTAGAGTTGCTGCGCCATGATGCAGCACATGTGATGGCCCAGGCCGTTAAAGAACTCTACCCAGAAACTCAGGTCACTATTGGTCCGGTGATTGAGAATGGCTTCTATTATGATTTTGCTCGCGAAGAGTCCTTCACTCCTGATGATTTGGAGCGGATTGAAGGCCGGATGCGAGAGTTAGTGAAAGAAGATATCTCTATTCAAAGAGAAGTCTGGGAGCGAGATGTAGCGATCGATTTTTTTGAAGAGCAAGGAGAGACTTATAAGGCGCAAATCATTCGTGATCTCCCAGAAGATGAGGTGATCTCCCTCTATCGCCAGGGAGAGTTTATTGACTTGTGTCGAGGGCCACACCTACCTTCAACGGGCCGTTTGGGCCAGGGCTTTAAGTTAATGAAACTGGCAGGAGCCTATTGGCGTGGGAAGTCTGAGAATGCGATGCTTCAACGTATTTATGGCACCGCTTGGTCCAATGAGAAAGAACTCAATGGCTATCTGCATCAACTGGAGGAAGCGGAACGCCGAGATCATCGACGACTTGGTCGCGAGATGGGATTGTTTCATTTCCAAGACGAGGCCCTGGGCTCCGTATTCTGGCATCCAAAGGGCTGGACGCTGTACAGAATTTGCGAGCAGTACATGCGTCAGCGCCTGGAAAAAGCAGGTTATGTAGAGGTAAAGACTCCACAGTTGGTAGACCGAATGCTCTGGGAGAAATCAGGCCATTGGGAAAAATTTCGGGAACATATGTTTATCGCCGAAGTGGATGAGGGTGGCAAAGGGCATAGCGAAGATCAACGCTCTTTGGCTCTCAAACCCATGAACTGTCCAGGGCATGTGCAGATCTTCCGCCAGGGGATCAAGAGCTACCGTGATTTACCGTTACGTCTTGCCGAGTTTGGTTCTTGCCATCGTTATGAACCACATGGAGCGCTACACGGTCTGATGCGCGTACGTGCTTTTACTCAAGATGATGCACACATTTTCTGTACAGAGGGCCAGATTGAGGGAGAAACCAAGGCTTTTATTGAGTTGCTCTCGACAATCTACCAGGACTTTGGCTTTGAAAGTTTCCACGTAAAATTTTCAGACCGGCCTGAGGTGCGTGCTGGTTCTGATGAGATTTGGGATCGTGCAGAATCAGCGCTGCTAGCAGCAACAAAAGCCGCTGGTCAGGACTATACCCTGAACCCAGGAGAGGGCGCCTTCTATGGACCAAAACTAGAGTTCGTGTTGCGTGATGCAATCGGTCGGGATTGGCAATGTGGAACTCTGCAAGTAGATTTTGTTTTGCCAGAAAGACTGGATGCAAGCTATGTCGCAGAAGATGGACAGCGCTACCGACCTGTGATGCTGCACCGTGCGATTCTCGGTTCCTTTGAGCGGTTTTTGGGTATTTTAGTTGAGCAGTTTGCCGGACGCTTCCCACTGTGGCTGGCTCCGACACAGGCTGTCTTGGCAACGATCGTCACAGAAGCCAATGACTATGCACTGGATTTGCAAAACCAACTATTGGCTGCGGGCCTACGCGCTGAGGTTGATTTGCGCAATGAGAAAATTAGCTACAAAGTTCGGGAACACAGCCTACAAAAAGTGCCAGTACTCCTAGCATTGGGAAGACGGGAGGCTGAAGAAAAAACTGTGACGGTTCGACGACTGGGGTCTAAAGAACAACAGACGTTACTCTTCGAAGATTTTTTAGTTCAATTGCAAGCGGAAGCGACACCGCCAGCTTTGCGATAAAGCCAATTCCATACATGTGCTGAACATGAGGAAGTATGCGAGAAGATACTGATTTTGATGATGATCTTCTGGATGAAGAAGGTGAAGGGGCCGGAGGGCCTGACGAGGATGCGATTCCGGAGAGTTTTGCCAAAGATCTAGCGACCCGAATGGTCGTTCTTTTTGAGAAAGAGGTAGATCCGAAAGCGGCAGCTGTCACGGTCTCTGACTTCGTTTACACCAGTACAAATACACTTAAGAAACTTCCCTACTTCATTGATGCCCTCGAGATGCTGCTCGACAACGAGCAGACACAGCGCTTTGCGGCTCTCAGTTGGGTGGCTCTTGTCAATGAAAGTGTCAATACTGAGGACTATGTTGGCTACATACAGGACATGCTCGACTACC
>WTIF01000190.1 GCA_011522845.1 Deltaproteobacteria bacterium | reverse complement strand
GTGTCAAGCAAATTTAGATCTATACATAAGCAAGGCCTTGGCCATGTGGTACTTTGGAAAAACTTGGGGTAAGGGGTAGCAGGAACAATGATTACGTTCTCCTCAGGGATTCAACCTACCAGTTTGTGGCAACGTGCTGGCAGGTTTCACTTTGACACCATTTTGATTTGCGCACTCCTGTTTCTGTTAGCTTGGGGCACCATCATGATCTACAGCACAAGCGCGGTTTACGCAGGATTACGATATGACAACAGTTACTATTACCTTCAAAGACATCTGATTCATGTCATTTTGGGATTTGGAGTTATTACATTAGCCACCCTGACCCCTTACCAAAGATGGAGAGATTGGCTCCCATTGATGATGCTAATCATGTTAGCAATGCTGGTGTTGGTATTGATCCCAGGAATCGGGCATGAAGTTAAAGGGGGCAGGAGATGGCTACGAGTAGCCGGGTTTGGATTTCAGCCAGCAGAACTGATGAAAGTCGTACTAATTGTGTACCTTGCGTCATATCTGGAGCGGAAACGACCATTGATCCAGTCTTTTAATCGTGGTATTGGCCCATGTCTCCTTGTGAGTGGTTTCTACATGCTGTTGATTCTGCTACAACCAGATTTTGGCACAGTGGTATTGCTTGCAACGACAGTGCTGATGATGCTTTTCGTTGGAGGGTGTAGGATTTGGCACTTGATTGCTTGCGTCAGTGTAGTTGCATCATTAGGTGTGGGTCTGGTAATGACACAGGCCTATCGGATGAGAAGAATTCTCGCTTTCCTGGATCCTTGGGAAGACCCTCTAGATTCGGGTTTTCAGATCATACAGTCATTCATAGCGATTGGGACTGGCGGGTGGTTTGGTCGTGGACTTGGAGAAAGTAGACAAAAATTATTCTTCCTTCCTGACGCACATACTGATTTTATTTTTGCCATTTTATCGGAAGAATTAGGCTTTTTTTGGGTCTGGGCGTTGGTAGTACTCTTTGGTGTTTTCATCTGGAGGGGTTTTTGGATCGCTTGGCATGCGCACGACGAGTTTGGTAAATATCTCGCCTTGGGTTGCACTTCAGTCTTGAGTCTACAAGTGATTATCAACTTATTTGTCGTTTCAGGAATGCTCCCCACGAAAGGCATGCCACTACCCTTCATCAGTGCTGGTGGATCGGCCTTAATAATGGCAATGATCTGCACTGGAATTCTACTGAATATTAGTCATCATATACATTCACCAACAAACACATCCCCACCTCGCAACTGAAATCTCTTGAGTGGATAATTGACTTTCCAAAAACTTCTTCTCAGTTTCATTTTAATTCTTTGCTTGTGGGCAAATCCCCTATCAATTCTTCGTGCTGAGACAGTAAAATCTAATCAAAATAAAATCCTCTCAGAAATTCATATTGATTGGCAGAATTGGTTAGTCGTATTACGACAAAATTCTAGTGCTTTGAGGGAATTGGTCAGCACAAGTGAAGACTGGAGAGATTTAAGAGGTTCAGGTCCCTTTGGTGGAATGACAGTGGCCATGTTGACTGCAAAAGTGGGTAGCCTTGAGCAACTTGAAATAATTATGGAAAGAGAACCAGATCTCTCAATTCAAGATGAATTAGGCAAAACAGTTCTCCACCATGTACTTGAACGTAAGGGGATCTTCATCGGGCATCTTAAAAAACTGTTGGAGGCAGGTGCACCAACTAATCAAGGGGATGTAAATTTAAATAATCCTATTCACTTGGCAGCAGCAAAAGACGGAGTGGAGAGTTTAGAGTTGCTCCTTCAATATGGTGCAAATCCAGAGGTAATGAACCGTTCTGGAAAATCACCACTCATGATAGCTGCGGCAACTGGTAGAAAAGAAAATGTGGAGTTCTTAATTAGTTCAGGTGCAGATCCACTAGTCGAATCTACCTCTGGATATAATGCATGGATGTATGCCGCAAGCGGTGGACATAATAAAGTATTAGAATTTCTAATCCAGAATTCAGCTATTCAGATTGAACATACAGACAAGATACATTTAAGAAACGCACTACACTTGGCTACGATTGAAGGCCATTTGGAAACGATCAAATTCTTAATCTCTGCCGGATTAAATGTCAATCAGGGGGACAAACTTGAAGTAACTCCGCTTCATCTGGCCGTTATTTCACAAGAAACAGAATCGGTGGAACTTCTTCTGGATAATGGAGCAATTGCTCATTTAGAAGATAAGACAGGATTAACGCCTTTGGAGTTGGCCGTAATTTCAGGCAATCTGCAAATACTAAAACTTCTCTTAAAGCAGCCTCCAGAAACACCATTGGCAACTGCAGCTAGAGAGAAAGCATTAAGAAAAGCTGCATTTCAGGGTGAATTAGACCTAGTTCAAGAACTGGTTCAACAAAATATAGCCCCACATACCAAGAATCTAAACGGACAAACAGCATGGATTATGGCTGTTTCTGGGGGGCACAACGAAATTGCCGACTATCTTGCTACACAGCCTGGACCGCAAGCTCAAAACGTCATTTTTGCAGCAGAATTTGGTTTAAATGAACGGCTTTCAGTTCTCCTCAAAGAAAATGTCAACGTGAATGTTTCTGATGTTAAAGGATTTTCCCCATTAATCTTTGCAGCAGGCAGAGGTGATTTAGAGATGTTGTCTAGTCTAATCAATTATGGTGCTAATCTTCATCACCAAAGCTTGCAAGGTTGGAACGCACTCTCTTTAGCAATCTCAAAAGGCTCAGTCGAAACAGTAAAGAAAATTATAGATGAAGATTCAAATTTGATTTTTCAGCAAGATAAAGAAGGTTGGAACGCACTTCACTGGGCTTCATTTCATGGTAATTCAGAGATTGTTAATCTCTTATTACCTTTCATTGATGAAGTTGACTCAACAGATCATCAACAAAGAACTCCCCTTCAATTAGCAGCTATTGAGGGCCATGAGAGTATCGTAAAAACACTGATAAAGTGGGGTGCATCAGCGTCTGTAAAAGATGAATCAGGCCGAACTGTTATGGAACAAGCAATTCTATATCGGCAAAAGGATGTTCTAGAAAATCTTTTACTCCTAGGAAGTTCAGCTAGTGCAGGTCTCAGATACGCAGCTTCAATTGGTGAGGTTGAATTATTACCTTTGTTTCAACAGTATGGAGCCAATTTAGATGGAGCAAATGCTGACGGGAATACACCGCTACTTTTGGCAGTTTTAGGTCAACACAAAGAAACTGTATTCCGACTGCTTGAGTTCGGTGCTGATCCGAACCTGTCAAATGCGCAAGGACTGACTCCTTTAATTTTGGCTATTAGAAGCCGTCAGCCTAGTCTGATTTCAATCCTACTAAAGTACCCAGTAGATCTCGAGAGGCCAGATCCTTTTGGAAATACTTCTTTGTTGACTGCTGCTCTTAATGGAAATGAAGAGATAGTAGCCCAATTGATAAGTGCTGGAGCCGAATTAGAGCATTCAAATTACATGGGCCAGAATGCTCTCCATCTAGCTGCAATACAAGGACAAGAGGACATTGTCAGAAGGTTGCTTGATGCCAATTTGAGCCCAATAAAGTCAGATCAATTCGGGTTGACTGCTCTCCATAGAGCAGCAGAAAATGGGCATGCTGATGTAGTCAGAACTTTTTTGAAAACCAAAACAGTTGATCCAAATATCAATGTTCTGGATGCACACGGTGATGGTGGTACACCATGGTTTTTAGCTGCTAAACGTGGTCACATCAGTGTACTCGAAGTTTTGTTGGAAGCCAGTGCAGATCATGATGCTGTAGAATTACTCAATGGTACGACTGCCCTTCAAGTTGCCTCAGCAGAAGGTCAAGAATCAACAGTTCGATGGTTGTTAGAAAAAAATCTGTCAAAAATAGATGAAACAGACTTCTTAGGAAATACTGCCCTTCACTACGCATTTCAAAAAGGTCAGGAGTTAGTTGTAGAGGAGTTGATGAGGTGGGGAGCGAATCCGCGCAAAGCAAATAATGAAGGAAAAATACCTGCAGAAATTGCTCAAAAATTATCTAATGAAACTACATTAAACATACTCAATTAGATCCTTACAAATGAAAAAACATGCTTACGTCTTCGATGCTTATGGAACACTACTAGATATTCATGCAGCCAGTCAGAATCATTCAGGGTTGCTGGGAGAAAATACTGCGAAAGTCTCAGACCTATGGAGAAAGAAGCAATTAGAATATACTTGGTTACGTAGTTTAATGGGAGTCCATGTTGATTTTTGGGAAATTACGAAGGATGCCTTGTCCTACGCGTTGGAATATTTCGAGATTGATCACTTAGAGTGTTTTGATGAACTCTGTGCAAGTTATCTAGAAATTCCTTGTTATGCCGAAGTTCCACAACTGTTGAAAAATTTAAAAGATCAAGGGCAAAAGGTTGCTATTCTCTCAAATGGTTCGCCATTGATGATTCAGAGCGCTGTGAATGCAAACAATCTTCAATATTTTTTTGATGAAATTTTATCAGTTGAGGATGTGGGCATCTTTAAACCAGATCGCAAGGTGTATAGTTTGGTGGAAGAAAAGCTTGGGGTCACTCCTGAAAAAACTAACTTTTTCTCATCAAACGCTTGGGATGTTGCAGGGGCTAGTGTTTTTGGATTTTCTGTAGTCTGGGTGAATCGATTTAATCAACCTGCAGAAAGACTACCTGGAATGCCTCGGCTTACGGTAAAGAGTCTAGAAGAATGGTGGGAGAAAGAAGGCTGACCTAGACGTTAAAGCTCAGTTCGTCAGTTTAGATAGTTGATCGAAGTAATCAGGAAAAGTTTTGCTCACACATGATGGATCAAGAATGGTAATGGGGACTGCACCACATGCTGCAAGTGAGAAGGCCATAGCCATTCGATGATCATCATAGGTCGCGATCTCTGCCGGTAGTAGTTGTTTCGGTGGTTCAATGATGATGTAATCCTCGCCTTCCTCGATCGTGGCCCCGAGCTTTTTAAGCTCAGAGGAGACAGCTTGGAGGCGTTCGGTTTCCTTGAGACGCCAATTATAGATATTTCGGATTGCAGTAGTGCCTTCAGCAAATAATGCAGCGACAGCAAGAGTCATTGCAGCATCAGGCATCTCGTTCATATCCACATCAATCCCTCTAAGGTTCCCAGAACCTCGGACTGTAATTTGGTTGGGTTCCCACTGAACTTCTGCACCCATCATTTCCATAATTTTAGCAAATCGGGCGTCACCTTGTAGGCTATCAGTTCCACATCCAATGACTGTTATAGTCCCGCCTGTAATCGCAGCTCCAGCCAGAAAATACGATGCGGAGGATGCATCTCCTTCAACAAAATAGGTTCCAGGACTTTTGTAGCTTTGCGGTGCGTTTATGTGAAAGCTTTTAAAATCTTCAGAAACATCAACTTTCACCCCAAATCGATTCATCAGCTTGATTGTCATCTCCACATACGGAATTGAAACAAGATGATCTTTGATTCTAATCTCAACTGGAGTTTGAGCGTATGGTGAAGTTAGAAGAATTGCTGAAAGGTATTGACTGCTAATGGCTCCACTAAGTTCGGTAATTCCACCTGGAAGCCCATTGGCAATAATTTCGACAGGCGGACAACCTGTGTTATTGATTGAACGTACCTGTGCACCTAGTTGATTCAGACTATCAAGTAAATCTTGGATAGGCCGCTCTCGCATTCGCTTGATGCCATCTAGAACGAATTGGCCATGTCCCAAAGTCAGCGCAGCCGTCAGTGGTCGGATTGCTGTCCCAGCATTGCCCAAGAATAATTCAGCTTTGTCTACGGGGATTCTCCCTCCCTCACCTTTTACGCGAATTTTTTTATTAGGCCTGTTCTCCTCATAAGGTATTTTGAGTTTCGCTAGGGCATCAATCATTCTCCGCACGTCATCGCTGTCAAGCAAATTTTCAATGAAAGTTTCACCCTCAGAAAGCATTGCTAGCAGTAGGACGCGGTTGGATAAACTCTTCGAGCCGGGTAGTGTGATGCTCCCAGAAATCCTGCGAATTGGGTCAAGACGAAGTCGCTCAGTCATGCACTCTGTCGAATCTTTTTCTCAATAAAAAACTCTGCTGCTTTGTAGGAACTCCGCACCAAAGGACCGGAAGCAACATACAAAAAGCCCATTTCCTCTCCAATCTTTTTGAAATCCTCAAACTCTTCTGGGGTGACAAATCTTTCAACAGCAAGATGCTTTAGTGTTGGTTGTAAGTATTGACCCAAAGTCAAGAAACTCACACCAACCGCTCTCATGTCGCACATTGCCTCAACAACCTCCTCCTTGGTCTCGCCCAAGCCAAGCATTAATGAAGATTTTGTGTACCTATTTTCAGAACTGTTCTCATGAAGATATTTGAGCACTGCAAGGGATTGATCATAGGTCGCTCTTGGATCTCGTACTCTTGGCGTCAATCTACGAACGGTCTCAAGATTATGAGCCAATACTGCAGCTTGAGAATCAATAACTTGCTGAACCAAGTTGAGTTCACCACGGAAATCAGGCATCAGAATTTCGATCAATAAATTTGGATTTGCCCTTTGTGTTGAACGGATACATCGAGCAATGTGACCAGCGCCTTGGTCTTCCAAATCATCCCGATCTACCGTTGTCAGAACAACATATCCTAACTTCATCTGACGGATAGTGTCGGCTAATTTTAGGGGCTCTTCCATGTCCAATGAACCTGGATTTTTTTCTGTTTTCACCGAGCAAAACCGGCAGCCTCTAGTACAGGTGTCACCCATGACCATGAAGGTCGCGGTCCCACTGTTCCAGCATTCCCCTATGTTAGGACACCGAGCTTCTTCGCATACAGTACTCAGGGCCAGTTTTCTTGCCTGACTTTCAATCCAATGAAATCTCTCGCCAGATGGGAACCTAACTTTCAGCCAAGAAGGCTTGGGAAGCCGATCGTGACGTTTTCGGAAATTCTGTTTCTCTAATGTAGCTGTCATTTCATTTAGTAGGGGATAGTATGAATAGAAGTTTAATCTTTAACTTTTCTTGCAGCTTCTTCAGCACGAGCTTCCTCTAGGAATTCCTGCTGCATTGTCCCAAATTCGTCAAGGTGATCTGCATGTGGTGAATAGTAAATATTCAAGTTGCCCCGGTCAGTATCTTCCCAGAATGTAGGCCCAGAGAATCGCAACCTAGCGAAGATAATCTTCATATTTCTCAAAAAGACTTCCTCACCGAGTAGATTTCGATCCTGCAGCGTGTCTTTGGCAATGACTCGCGCTCGTGTCGTATCCCCTTTGGCCATGTAGTGCAAAGCTAGTCCAATGTGTAAAAGCCGAATTCCGTGCGAGTTGGTGAAGAATGAAACCAACTGTTCCCTCTCAGAACCAGTTGGGTTGTCCAGTAGGAGAAAGGATTTTAGTAATGTATCGTGTACCTCTGGATCCCAATTGAGTTCATCTATGCGGATCATGATTTTCTGCATTTCTGTCGCAATCACATCCAAAATGAACCCCACTGCTGGCGATTGGCGAACCGCCTTAAAACATTCTGCATTGTAAAAGGTGAGGTAGAAAAAACAGGTCTTTACCCGATCAACCATACCAGCTTCTACTAGGGCATTAGTAAACAACCCATAGTGAAAAATTAAATTATACAAGTTCCTGGGTTCGTTGTTATACATCCCATGCTTTAGAGCAAAACGTAGATGGGTGTTTAGG